>JADGAX010000008.1 GCA_015231795.1 Alphaproteobacteria bacterium
TAGCCCTTTGAACCGATTCAACAAACCCTGTGGGACAGCAGTGACTCTGACCCCATTTTCCCTTGCAGCACCTCGGATTGGCCATAGGTCTGATCCATCGCCGTCCAAGCCGCCCGTTGCAACTCGGCATTATTGGCGTTCAGATCAATGGTTGTTGGATCGGCCATGTCAGACCCTCTTGCACAGGTTGATGATGGTTATGTACTTGTGGGTATCCACTTTCCAGTCGGCGTAGCGGTAAAAGGCGATCTTGCAGCCATCGGGGGATAAAACTGTTCCTGACATGCCTTCCGTCGTTACGAACAAACGCTTTTTCCCCCAAAAACGCAGCAGCTTTTCGCCCTGAAGAAGCAACAGGCCATTTTCCTGCCTTGGCCGGCCCAAGGCTTCGATCATGATTCCTGCCTTTGTCGGCAAAAGCGTGTCGAAGGTTTTAACGCCGTAGTCCCAAAGTATCTTCGGATAAGGTATTTCAGTGATCGTGCCGTCCAGGGACAGCAGGCGGTATGGCGTCAGATCATAGGGCCGGTCGCCCCAATACATCGGGTTCATGACGCGATTGGTTCTGGCACTCGACTGGCTATCCCAGTGGTTCAAAAGATATTGTCCGGAGAAGGCCAGGTACCTTGCCCTTCCGCCGTCAATTTCTTCACGCAGGATGGGAAGTTTCATGGGCGGCTTGTTTGGCCGCGCCCATACGGCATAGTCCGTCGGCTTTGGCTTGCTGCCATCCAAGGGTAAATAGGAAATGTAACCGTCCTTATCTCTGAAAAATGCCCCCGCGCCACTTTTGAAACCCGGAATTCCTGTAAATCTTTCTTCCTTATTGGGCAAAATACACATGGCAGGTTCAAAAGGTGGTTGTTCGGATAGTTCGGATATCTTTCCTTCCTTGGTCAGCCGAACATATTTGTATTGTGAACGGATAAGTTTTTGATTCTCATATCCGGGGCCTATTGCAGCAACTTCCGTTTCCTCGTCCCAGCAATTGAATCTTCCTTCGGCAACCAGCTGCGTTGTGCTTCTGGTCGTTAGATTGAACACCACTACCTGCTCAAGCCTATTTCTGTTCGCGTTTGGCACATCGCGCAACACGTTCAACAGTAACAGGTCGTCAGTCAGCCAAACTCCAGCGTCATCGGTAGGCGAGGATAAGCAGCACGACATTATCTCCAGCCCCGTTTCGATGGTCTCGAACGATACGTCCTCGATAATTCGTTTAGGCGTCTCGTCGGCTGACGTAGCAGGAACGAAGAAAAAGCAGATAAACACGACGCATGCGCCTGCAAGCCACCTGACTTGATGCGTAACAAAGCGCCATCCGCCGCGCAGCGCGCGACCGACACAGACCGATATATTGGCCGTGGCATCTCTTGTCGGGTTGCGTTGGTTGTGCATCAGCTTTCCGTCTTCCCCATGGTCTTCTCCGTCACCTTCACTTCCCCTGCCACATAACCCTGGCCATTCTCGCCGGGGCGAAGCGCCAGCAGCGGCTGGTCTTTGAACAAGGTCTGCTTCAAGTGCTTCAGCACGCCATCTTGCCCGCCGAAGGGGGCGACGATGTCGATCAGCCACAGTTTGCTTCCGCTGCGCCAGTCGGTGGGGCGCAGGCGCACCTGGCCCGAAAGGATGCGTTTCTCGGCCTCCTCGTCCAGCAGCGCCCAGGTGACGAAGGCGAAGGGCTTGTCGCCGTCCTTGAACAGGCGGAACTGTTTGTGCATCACCGGCGGCATAACCAACCAATCCATGTCGCTGATGAACAGATGCTTGTGGCCGGGCGAATGGCTCATCAGCCACACCACATCGCCCAGCACTTCTGCGGGGCCGTTGGGTTGGCGCTGTTGCGTAGGGGCCTCTGGCTTCAGGCCCGCATCGGTAACAGTGGTAGAGGGTTGTTCGCTGGCCTGCGCCGCCGCCAGATTGGATTTGGCAGGCAGTTGGGTGGGCTTGGCGGATTTATTTTTTGAACTAGCCTTGCCGGACATGCCGATCCCCCTGATGAACACATGCTCAACCGCCAGAGATCGCCTATTCCATTCGGAATAAGGCCCCTCTTTTCAGCGCATTCATGGTCCCGCAGGTAGGCTTGCTTTTGTTTGATAAGCTGGATTGAAACTCTAGACAAAGCCCCAGATGAGTCAATTGCAATTTCTCGTATTAGGATACTTCTAGAATCGCGCTTATGTTTCGGTTGAAAATTGGGAAAATTGGGGTCAGAGTCGATTCAGCGCTGACCACAATCCTCCAATTCGCGGCCCCAATTCTGCCTAGTGACAAAGGCTTTCGCGGGTAATTTTCAGAAAGCTGCGCTGATGTCGCGTGCGCCATGCAGGACGCGCAGCACGACAATGCCTGTTCCGGTTTGCTTGTAGAAGATGGTGTAGTTGCCGACAGGAAAACTATGTATGTACGCCGATGCCAAGCTCGGGGCGCTCACGTCCCATGCCCGGCTTGTCCGCCAAGAGGTCGCACTTCGCGCCGATAGAGCGCAGCATCTTTTCCGCCGCGAGCAGATTGTCTTCGGCGATGTACATGAAAATATCCGCAAGGTCGGATTCTGCAAGAGAAGTCCGTTCAACCTTAGCCATGTTTGGCCGGATTCGTGGTTTCATGTTTGGCGCGAAGCGCTCCGATCAGCGCCTCCATGTCCAACGGAGCAACGTCGCCCTGCTCCGCCAGATCAAGACCAAGCTGGATGTCCGCCCGTAGAGCCGAAAGCCTGCGCTCCCGCTCGTCAAGCAGGTGCAGGGCTTCATGCAAAACCTCTTCCGGCGAGCGGTACGCGCCTGATCGCACCTTGTCGTTAACAAGCTGTTCAAGCAGGGGGGCGAGCGTGATGGACATGTCGTTTTTCCTCATGAAGGCGAGGATAGCCTAACAGATGGGCGCATTTGTGGGCAACGCCAAGGGTGGGCGACAGGGAAATGCAGGGAATTGGGCTTAATGCTCGCCCAGAAGAATGTCGATTTCTTCCTGGTCCATCGCCTTGGTGCTGCCATGGATGATGGCGCTGGTCAGTTCGCCCAGCCGTTGCAGCAGTTGCGTGGCCTCCGAAACGAAAATTCGTTCCTCGTCGGGCGAGCGCCCGTCGGTCATCGCGGCTTCGAAGCGTGAAATGGTTGTTTGAACCAAGCGGTTCATCTGCTCGACCGCCTGCTCGAAGGGCCTGCGGAATTTGCTGGGGACATGATTGTAGGCCTCGATGGCCAATTCCTTGTCCTTGAATCCGGAATCCTGGAAATGTTCGGGATAGGTCTTGGGATGCCATTCCTTGGCTTCCTCGATGCATTCCGGACAATCGGGAAGCATCTCGAGCATCATGACGATTTCGTTGAAGTGATTCAGATAGTCGGTGGCCAGCAAGGTTTGCGGGTTGATGTTGGCGCCGCTGACTTTCTGGCGCCATTCCAGGAACGACCCCAGTTCCTCTTCGGGAATGCCATCCAGGTCTAGTTCTTCAGCCATGTCCCCTGAACCCCCCGACAGGGTCGGCCGATCAAACCGTACCCAGTGATGGCCGCGCCTCGCCCTGGTGGATCACCGCCACCATGCGCACGTAATCTTCCCACCCTTCCAGGAATTCTTGAAGGGCGATCATGACGCAGCCGTCGACTGTGTTGCCCGTCTGATCCGCCAAGGCTTCCAGGCGCTGCCCGATCTCCTCGTTCACCGTAATGGACAGGTTCCGCATTGCCCTAATATCCCCTATAGCCCGAGTCGCGACTCGGTTTCCCCGAGTCCGATTCGCAAGATATACAGGAGTTTCGCGAAGGCTGGCTACTAAATATTGCTTGTGCAAGCAAAAATCTTAACGATTCGATCTATCCCTGGCGATCAGCAGCCCATAGGCCATCGGGCAGGCGAAGGCCATGGCCAGGATGATGAGGGCCATCGGCAGGGCCGTCCCGTCATGCAGATGCCCGGTCAGTGCGCCCGCCAAAGCGCCCAAGCCGGTCTGAAGAAACCCCAGCAGCGACGAGGCCGCCCCCGCCATCTGGGGAAAAGGCCCGATCGCCCCGGCGCTGGCGTTGGGCAGCACCAATCCGACCGAGAAGAAGAGAAGACTGACCGGCGCCACCACCCCGGCCCAATGAGCCGGACCCCAAATCGCCAGACCGGTCAGCAGCAGCCCGGCCCCGGCTCCCAGCAAGGCGCCCAGGCCGATCATGCGATCCAATCCCAGGCGCAAGGTGAAGCGGCCCGCCGTCAGCGACCCGCCCATATAGCCCGCCACCACGGCGGCAAAACAAAAGCCGAAATTGCCGGGGGCGACGCCCAGCACGTCGATCAGCACAAAGGACGACCCCGAGATGAAAGAGAACAAGGCGGCGAAGGAAAAGCTCATGGTCAGCGTATAGCCCATGAAGCGGCGGTTCTTCAGCAAAGACAGCAAATTGCCCAACAGGCGGTGCGGCGCTAGGGCTTCCTGGTCGCGATGCTGATTGGTTTCCGGCAGCAACGCAAACAAGGCCAGCAGCATGGCGCCGCCAAACCCCATGAGGGCGATGAAGTTCGAGCGCCATCCGAACAGGGTTTCTAAAAAGCCGCCCAGAATCGGAGCCGCCGCCGGAGCCAGCGCCATCGCCGACGCCATGTAGGACAGAACGCGGGCCGAGCCTTCGCGCCCATAGACGTCGCGCACCACGGCGCGTCCCAGAACCGGGCCGCAGGACGCCCCCAAGGCTTGCAGGAAACGGCCCAGAATCAGCATGTCGATGGTGGGGGCGAACAGACAGAAAATGCTGGCCAGGCTGTAGAGCAGCATGCCCGCCAGCAAGACGGGGCGGCGGCCAAAGCGATCGGAGAGCGGGCCGTACACCAGCATCATCACCCCGAAACCGGCCATGAAGGCGCTGAGCGTCAACTGCGCCGAGGCCACATCGGCGTTGAAGGCCCGCATGACGGCGGGCAGCGAGGGCAGATACAGATCGGTCGAAACCGGACCAATCGCCACCAGGGCGGTCAGAAGAACCGCCAGCCCCTTCGATTTTGCTTCCAGTCGCACAAGATGCCTTTCACGAACCGTAACGATGCAGACCGGCCCCGTGGCGGCGCAGCCAGGATTTGGATTCCGCCGTATGCTCGGTCAAGCGGGCGACCAATCGCCAGAAGCGGGCCGAATGATTCAATTCTTGCAGATGCGCCACTTCATGGGCCACCACGTAATCAAGCACATGGGCGGGCGCAAGCACCAAGCGCCAGGAAAAAGCCAGATCGCCATAGGGCGTGCAGCTTCCCCAGCGCCCCTTGGTGTCTTTCAGCGTGATGCGGCCAAGTTTGGCGGCAATCTGGCGCGACTTGTCTTGCGCCGCGCTGGAAATTTCCTGGCGCGCCCGCTCTTTCAGAAAATCGCGCAGCCGCCTAGCCAGATATTCGGGCTTTCCGGACACGAAGACCGCTCCCCCTTCGATCCAAACGCCGCGCTTGGCTTCGGGCGCATGTTCGATCCGGTGATGAACCCCCAGAATGGGAATTTCCTGATTATGGGCAAAGGGGATGCGGGGCGGCAAACGCTCAAGATGCTGTTGCAGCCAGCCCCTTCGGCTTTCCACGAAGGCCATCCCCTCGGACAGCGCCACCCGGTAAGGCAGAACCAGACGCACCGTCTCGCTGATCGGATCAAGGCGCAAGGTCATGTTGACCGCACCCTTGCGGCGCGTCACTTCCAGCGGCAACGTCTTGCCGCCCAGCAGGACATCGGCTGGTGGTTGCGCCCGCAAAGCCATCAGTCGACAGGTGCTAGGGAAAAACCGATGGCCGCAAGCTGTGCGGCCAAGGCGTCGGCCTTGTCCTTGGAAAGATCGACCTGCGGCGGGCGGACCCGCCGCCAGCCATCCTTGCCGCAATGACGCGCCAGCAATTCCTTCATGGCGGCGATCATCGGCATGCCTTCCATGACGCGGCGCACCCCCGTAAGCCTTGCCTGCGCTTGCTCGGCCAGCGCCGGATCGCCAAGCGACCTGACCACGTCGCTTGCCAGCCGCGAGGCGATATTGGCGCAAGCGGTGATGCATCCAGCGCCGCCCGCCCTTAGAACCGGCAACAAACCATCGTCATAACCCGCCATGATCGCCAATTCGGGAAAGTCCTTGATTAGCGAGAGCGTGTGGTCAAGCTGGCCAGCGCTGTCCTTCAATCCGGCAATCGTTCCCGGATAGGCCTTCATCAAACGTTCGATCAGGCTGTGGGTGATGGGCACGCCCGACAATTTCGGGAAATGGTAGAGGTAAAGGCGCAGGCGGGAATCGCCCACCTCCTCGATCACGCGGGCGTAAGAGGCGAAGACGCCATCCTCGGCGACGTTCTTGTAATAGAAGGGCGGCAAGGTCAGCACGCCCAAAGCGCCCAATTCGATGGCCCGCTTGGTCAGCGCCACCGTATCTGGAAAAGCGCAGCAGCCGGTGCCGGGAACCAGATTGGCCCCCGGAATGCCCGCCTCGGCCAAACCATCCAGGATCGCCAAGCGCTCCGACACGGAAAAGGAATTGGCTTCGCCGGTGGTGCCCAGAACCGCCAAGCCGTCGCAACCGTTCGCCAGCAGCCAACGGCAATGATCGGCCAGCGCCGCAACGTCCGGGGCCAGATTTGCATCCAGGGGCGTCAGCGCCGCCGCCCAAACGCCTTTCGCCAAACCGGTCATGCAAGGCCTCCTTCGTTTAAATCTCGGGCCAGTCTACTTCATGATCGGAAAGATTGCCCGCCTTGGCTTCGGGAATGGCCCGCCCGCGCACCGACGCCTTGGCCCGATGCACGGAATTGGCGTCCCCGGTCACCAGCGGGTGCCAGCGCGGCAAGTCCTTGCCTTCGCTTAGGCGGCGATAGGCGCAGGACTTGGGCAGCCAAGCGATGGAGGCCAGCCCCTTGGGGGTCAAGGAAATGCAGTCCGGCACGTAATGGCGACGTTCCTTGTACTGCATGCAACGGCAGCTTTCGACATCCAGCAAGCGGCAAGCCACTTCGGTGTAAACGATGCCGCCGCCATCTTGGGTATAGTCGAGCTTGTGCAGGCAGCACAATCCGCAGCCGTCACACAGGGATTCCCATTCCTTCTTGGTCAGGTCCGAAAGCGACCGGTCACGCCAGAACGCGATCGAAGCGGCGGATGAAGTCCGCGACATCGGGCATGATCTCCTCGCGCCAGCGCCGTCCGTTGAAGATGCCGTAATGGCCAACCTTCTCTTGCAAGCGGTGGTGATGCATTTCGGCGGGAATATTCTCGCAAATCAGATGCGCAGCCCAAGTCTGGCCGACGGCGGAAATGTCGTCCTTCTCGCCCTCGACGGTCATCAGGGCGGTCTTTTTGATGGCCGACGTGTCGACGCGCCTGCCCCTGGAGATCCACTCGCCCTTGGGCAGCAGATGTTCCTGGAAAACCGTATGGATGGTTTGCAGATAATAGTCGGCGGGCAAATCCATCACCGACAGATATTCGTCGTAAAAGGTTTTGTGCTCGGTCACGCCGTCGCCGTCGCCCTGGACCATGTGATTGAACAGCTTCACATGCGCATCGACATGGCGATCCAGATTCATCGCCATGAAGCCCGACAATTGCAAGAATCCGGGATAGACCCGGCGCCCATGGCCGGGATGGTTGATCGGCACCACATGCACCACGTTGCGCTCGAACCAGGACAACGAGCGGCTTTGCGCCAGCTTGTTGGGCTGCGTCATGTTGTGGCGGGTGTCGATGGGGCCGCCCATCAAGGTCATGGTGCGGGGCTGGCAGGGATCGTTCATCGCCGCCATCAGGGCCACGGCGGCCATGGTCGGCACCGATGGCTGACAGACGGCGATCACATGGGTTTCAGGCCCCAGAAAGCGGATGAAGTCGATCACCATGTCGACATAGTCGTCGAGATCGAAGCGGCCCTTGTCCAGCGGCACCGTGCAGGCGTCGATCCAATCCGAGATATAGATGTCGTGATTGGGCAACATCGCTTCCACCGTGCCGCGTAACAGCGTCGCGTAATGGCCGGACAGCGGCGCCAGCATCAGCACCTTGGGGTCCTTGCGCTTCTTGGGCAGATCACGCTTGAAATGCAACAGGTGGCAAAAGGGGCTTTCGGACCAGGCGATTTCTTCCTGGATCGCCACCGACTGGCCATCAATGATGGTGTGGGACAGGCCCCATTTGGGCTTGGGATAGCGCCGGGTGGAGCGTTCCAGAATCTCGCAGCCCGCCGCCACGGCGCGCCCGAAACCCGTATAGGCCACAGGCACCCAGGGATGGGTGTAGACCTGTTGCAGCGCCTCGGCCATGGCGCGCATCGGCGTGAAGGCGGCCCGTTGCATCTCGTGAAGATAATAAAGCATCAGCTTCCTCGCCCAATTTGGCATTATATTACCGATTTATGGAAGAGATGGGAAAGCCTTTGTTGCAGTGCAACGGAAAAACTTCAGCGCTCGATAATTAATTTCCGATCAGATGCAGGAAGCTGCCGAAAACCCTGTTCCGAATCAGCCCCATAGGCAAAAGGCGGTCATCCTTGGCGTCCCAGGCGTCGAAAGCGTTTGCGCCCTCTTCCTGGCTTTGGATGGTGGCGTAGTGAAATTCATGGCCTCTGAATGTGGCGCCCGCCGCTCCGAACGGCGTGTCCGCCAACCCGCGAATTTTGCGGTAGCCCAGATGCAGACGGCGCTTCTGAAAGCTGGTGACCAGGGGCAACAAGCCCGCCATGGCGTAGCTTTTCCCATCGGCGTCGACAATGGCCTGGCCCAGCGCCATGAATCCGCCGCACTCGCCGTAAATCCAGGCGTCTCGCGCCGCCGCCGCTTTCATCCCTTGCAAGAATCCCTGCGCCTGCGACAAAACAGGGCCGTTCAATTGTGGGTAGCCGCCGGGAAGATAGACCGCGTCCGCAGCCTTGCTTGGCCCTTCTCCGGCCAGGGGCGAAAAGAAGGAAAGCTCTGCCCCCAGCCGTCGCCATCCTTCGAGAATGGCGGGATAGGCGAAGGCGAAGGCCGCGTCTTTGGCGATCGCAATACGTTGCCCCAAGACCGGCAACGGCGCTTCGAAACATCCCCGCAGGCCAGTGCCTTGGGCCAGCGCCGCCAGCCCGTCCAGATCGACATATCGCTCCATCAAATCGGCGGCCCGTTCGATGGCGCTTTCCAGGTCGGGATGTTCCGCCGCCTGCACCAATCCCAGATGGCGGCTGGGCAGGCTTAGCGCCTCGATGCGCGGCAAGGCTCCCAGGATTGCCATATCTGGACAAGCCTTGCGACAAGCCCGTTCGACCATGGCCTGATGCCCCTCGCCGCTGACCCGGTTCAAGATCACGCCCGCCAGCCGCACATCGCTTCGATAGCTGGCGAAGCCCTTGAGCACGGCGCCCGCCGAAGCGCCCATGCGGCTGACATCCAAAACCAGAATTACTGGCCAGCCGGTCAGAGCGGCCAAATCCGCCGTGGACCCATCCGGACCATCCGCGACATTGGCGCCATCAAACAAGCCCATCACGCCTTCGGCTAGAATGAAGTCCGCCTGATGCGCCGCTTCGCCGATCAACCCGGCCAGTCGCTCGGGGCGCATGGCCCAACCATCCAGATTGAAACAGACGCGCCCCGACGCCTTGGCGTGAAAAGCCGGATCGATGTAATCAGGCCCCGCCTTGGCGGGAGCGACGGCCAAGCCCCTGCGCCGATAGGCGCGCAGCAGCCCAAGCGTTATCGTCGTCTTGCCTGAACCGGTAGACGGAGCGGCCAGGATAAGGCCGGTTCCTTGCGTCACTTCACGCTTTCTTCCAGGGCGGCCGCCATCTCGGCGGCTTGCGTGCCATGCGAGAAGTGGCGGATGAATTTTCCGTCCGGCCCCATCAGATACAACAGCGCCGAATGATCGATCAAATAGCCGACTTCGGCATCCTCGGCCTTCACCCTGGCAAAATAGACCCGGTACTGTTTGGCGGCGGCAAGCACCTGTTCAGGCGTGCCGGTCAGCGCATCCATGCCGGGATAGAAGGCTTCGCCGTAATCGGCCAAACGTTCCTTGGTGTCGCGCTCGGGATCGACGGAAATGAAGATGGGCTTGATCTTCGCCGCCTTGTCCTTGCCGATCTTGCCCAGCGCCTCGGCCATCGTGCCCAGCGAGGTGGGGCACACGTCGGGGCAATAGGTGTAGCCGAAATAGACCAGCAGATATTTGCCCAGATAGGTCTTGTCCGTCACTTCCTTGCCCGAAGGATGGCTTAAGGTGAACGGCCCGCCGATGGTCACGGGGGCCGAAATCCCCCCTCCCGACCCCGATCCGGTCAGCAGATAGCGAATGCCGATCCCAAGCCCCAAAGCGATCAGCAGGGTCGCCGCAAAAATCAAGACAGGACCCAAACCCTGCGGCAGCTTTTTCATCTTGCCCATATCACCCTCGATAAACTGCTAAGCGATCAAACGCCAGGCCAGAACGGCCAGAACGCCCGCATTCAGAAGCAACAGCATCGGCGCCACGCGCTGGACCAGCCCGCCCCAGCGTTGCGACGCCAGTTGACCAAGCCCCGCCACCAGCACTAGGCCGGGCACGGTGCCCGCGGCAAAACCCATCATCGCCATGGCGCCCGACAGCGCCGAGCCGGACGCCGCCGCCGCCGACAACGCCCCCCAAACCAAGCCGCAGGGGATATAGCCCAGGATCAGTCCCAGCGCATAGCCGCGCCATCCCGTGGGGGCGGCGAACAAAGGCTTGGCGAAAACCGACAGGCGGCGAAACAACGCGCTGTCGCCATTGCCCGCCTTGATCAATCCCAGGCGCGGCACCGCATATCCCAAGAACAAAAGGGCGGCCAAAATCAGCAGCGCCGCCGACAGCCAGCGCAATCCGGTGGCGGCGCCGATCGATCCGGCCAGCAAGGCGGCACCCGCCCCCAACAGGCCGTAGGTGGTCATGCGACCCAGATGATAGGGCAACAGCAACGCCATCGACAGGCGATGCCATTCTCGCATCTGCATGGCCGGACAGGACTTCATGCGCTCGGCCATCTGCGACAGCGCGAAGGGACCGCACATGCCCGAGCAATGGGTCAAGCCGCCGACCAATCCGGTCAGCAGCAAGCTGGCCATCAGCCCGCCATCTGTGGAAATGGCGGTATGGCAATAAGAAAGACCCGATTGCAAAAGGGCCGATAGTGTCGCGCTATCCATGGCGCAGAGCATATCCCCCGATGTTCACCCCTTCAACCCAACGTTTGACGCGCCTTGGTTGACTTGGATCAACAATGTCGGGTCTTTTGCAAGCAGGGCAATCCGCGTCACTTCGCAACGCGGGCCAAAAAGGCTTCAAGCTCGGCGCCCCAATAGTCTGGATGGCGCAGCACGAAATGTCCGCCCGCCCTTGGGTCGTCGTAATAGCGAAGCACGCTGTCGCCAGCCCCCTGGGCATAGGCCTCTTGAACCCGGCGCATCAAATCAATCGGCGTCAGATTGTCGTTGGCGGCGTAAATCCACAGGGACGGCATTTTGGCGTTTCGCCCGAAGCTGCGTCCGGCCTCGACCAGATTTTCTTCCGGCGGACAGTTGCGATCCCCCTTCGGATTGCCGCCCCGCCCCCCTGCGAAACTGACGGCACCTCGCACCCCAGGGATCGCTTCCGCCGAAGCCGCCAGCACCGCCCAGCCGCCCGAAGACTGCCCGACCAAAACAATCCGCTCACTGTCGATGCCGGGAATGGCTCGCAGATGCAAAACGCTGGCTTGAATATCCTCGGCCCCTTTCTGTCCCGCCTTCAAGTAATCCGGATTCGGACAGGAATAGGCTTCGACATACATGCCGCCCGACTTGCCGAACGAACGGCGCATGACCATGGCGGCCGCCCAGCCGCGATCAAGAAACCAGCGGGCGAGAAAGTCGAGATCCTCGGGCTTTTGCGATTTGGCCCGAGCGCCCGTTCCGTGATTGAGGATGGCCAGCGGAAACGGCCCTTGCCCGTCCGGCATCCGCAAGAGCCCCTCCAGAAAGACCGTTTCGCCATTTTGGTTGGCGGGAAGGGGAATTTGCAGCCGTTCCTGACGTTCGCCAGCCAGGGTTGGCAGGCTCAGGAACAGGGCCAGAAGAAACGCCGCCGTCCCCTGCCGAAATCCCGGGGTCATTCGGCGTTCCTGCCGTTCAGATAGCGCCGCTTGATATGCGCCTTGAAGGCGGCTGCGGACAGAGGCGCGCCGGTTGCCCGTTTCAAGATGTCGTCGGTCGAGCCGAAACAGCCTTGGCTGTGGATGTTCTCCTTCAGCCAACCCATCAAGGGCTGAAAATCGCCATTTTCCAAACCAAGGCGAAGACCGGGCGCGGCGCTTTCGGCGGCGGCGAAAATCTGAGCCGCCGACAGCGCTCCCAGCGTATAGCTGGGGAAATAGCCGATGGCGCCGTCGTACCAGTGAATGTCTTGCAAACAGCCTTCGCGGTCCGAAGGCGGCACGATGCCCAATAAGCGGGTCATGCATTGATTCCAAGCGCCGGGCAGGTCGGCCACTTTCAGGTCGCCGCGGATCATGGCGCGCTCAAGCCTGAAACGCAGGATGACATGGGCGGAATAGGTCAGTTCGTCGGCATCGACGCGGATGAATCCGGGTTTCACCCAGGCAAGTTTCCTACGCAGCGCCTTGGCGTCCCAACTGCCGCCTAACGCCTCGCCCAGCAAGGGCGCCAGAAAATTGGCGAAGGCGCGCGAGCGGCAGGCCTGCATCTCAACGATCAGAGACTGGCTTTCATGCAGCGCCATGCCCCTGGCGCGACCTACCGGCTGATGACGCCAATCCTTGGGCAGGTTCATTTCATAAAGCGCATGGCCGGTTTCGTGCGCCACCCCCATCAGGGATTTCAGAGGTTCTGCTTCGTCGTAGCGCGTGGTGATGCGCACGTCATAAGGCGTGCCGCCCGAGAAGGGATGGGCGCTTTCGTCCAACCGGCCTTTATTGAAATCAAAGCCGATGACGCCCATCAGGCGGCGTCCCAACGCCTTCTGACTCGCTTGCGCAACATTGGCGGTTGGTTCTGGCGGCGCAGCGCCCTGGCGTTCCAGCACCAAGGGCAAGGTGGCGGCGATGAACTCTTCCAGATCGGCGAACAAATCCTCGATCCTGGTTTCGCGGGCCTGCGGCTCGTACAAATCCATCAGCGCTTCGTAGGGCGTCACCCCCAAAGGCTCGGCCTTGGCCTGTCCCGCCTCCCTGGTCAAGGACATCACCTTTTCCAGGGGCTTTTTCACCAGCTTGAAATCGCCCTTGGCCCTAGCTTCGCGCCAGACGATCTCGCATGCCGAGGTGGCGCGGGCCAAGGCTTCGATCAGGCGGGCGGGCACGGCGCGGGCGTGAATCCATTGGCGCGACATTTCGCCCAGATTGGCGCGCTGCCAGCCGTTCAGTTCCAATTGGTCCGCCTTGCGGATCAGCGCCGCCACCTGGGGTGCGGCCAACAGCTTGTGATGCACCCCCTTAAGCGTGGCGATTTCCTCGGCCCTGGCCGAAGCGCCGCCTTCGGGCATCATCACAGCGCCATCCCATTGCAGAATGGCGATAGCGTCCTCGATGCGCAGCAGACGCGAAAACAGCGTCTCCAGCTTCTGGTAGGCATTTTGGGGCATTGTTTTTCGCTTATTGCGTTCCTGGGTGCGTCATCAGGAACATAGCCATCCCGGCCACATCTTCCAAGGACAATAAGGGACGATCCAGGGCGGGAAGCACCGCAGCGTCGCTGGCCACCGCCACCACCGACGGATCGTCGGGCCACAGGGGCGCCCGGCCATGCAAGGGCCGAAACACCTCGATCTTGGCGTGCGGATAACGCTTGAACCCCTCGATCAGCACGAGGTCGGCTTGCGACAATTTGGCCAGCAGCTCATCCAGTCCCGGCTCTTCGACCGGCGAACGGATCTCCACCCTTATCCAACGTTCCGGCCCCGCCATCAGGCTGGCCACCGCCCCGGCCCTTCTGGCTTCGAACCCGATATCTCCCGGCTGATCCGCCGAAGCGCCGTGATGCGAATGCTTGACCGTGGCGAGGCGCAATCCGCGAGCGACCAGCTCGGGAATCAGGCGTTTGAGCAGGGTCGTCTTGCCGCTGCCGCTGGAACCGACAATGCCGAAAATCTTCATGCGGGCAGCCTATCAAGCTGCGCCAAAGCCGTATAGAGGCCGATTGCCGCCGCCTGGGCGACATTGATCGAGCGCTCGCCCACCAGCAGGGGAATCGATACCCGAAGCCCAGCCGCCTGATGCGCGCCGTCGGAAACGCCCCGGCTTTCCGAACCGAACAGCAAGATGTCGCCCGGCTCGAATCGGGCTTGCGGCAGGGAAACGGCCCCCTTGGTCGTGAACAGGACCAGCCGCCCCCCGTTCGCCCCTCGCCAAGCCTCGAAGGCGGACCAGGAGGCGTGGCGCGTCAACTGAACGCGGTCCAGATAATCCATCCCAGCCCGCCTTAACTTCTTATCATCCCATAAAAAACCGAAAGGCTCGATCAGATCCACCCCCGCACCCAGGCAGGCCGCCAGCCTGAGAATGGCCCCCGCATTTTGTGGAATGTCGGGTTCAAACAAGGCCAGCCGCAAGCCGATCTTTTCTTTAGGGAATTGTGATATAGCGCCCATTTCTTATATTTCAGCCTTTTCAAACCTACCCGCTTCGGGTATAGGAGCCTTCCGAAATCCGCAGCGGCCAGAAGGGGAGTGATGGCCGTTGGGGAGCGTTTCGTTGTTTTCGGGTGATCCCGAGACATAACAGGGTTAAGCAAGCCTTTGTCCCTGGGTCAAGACCCGACCCTTGCGGCAAGACTTTAGACCGAGGGAAACAGATGTCGTCTCAATCCAATTCCGCCGCCCCCAGCGGCTCCAGCCAGGGCGAATCGCGCCGCGACTTCCTCCTGATCGCCACGTCGGCCGTGGGCGCCGTGGGCACCGCTTTGGCGCTGTGGCCGTTCGTGCACAGCATGAACCCCGCCGCCGACACTTTGGCCCTGTCGACCACCGAAGTCGATCTGTCGAAGGTGGCCGAGGGCATGTCCATCACCGTGACTTGGCAAGGCAAGCCGGTTTTCGTGCGCCACCGCACGGCCGACGAGATCAAGCTGGCCGCCGAGACGCCGATGGCCGACCTGCGCGACCCCAAAGACGACAAGGACCGCGTTCAGAAGGCTGAATGGCTGGTTCTGATCGGCGTCTGCACCCATCTGGGCTGCATCCCGCTGGGCCAGAAGGCGGCCGACCCCAAGGGCGACTTCGGCGGCTGGTTCTGCCCCTGCCATGGCTCGCACTACGACACGTCGGGACGCATCCGCAAGGGACCCGCTCCTTTGAACCTGCCCGTTCCCAAATACACTTTCCTCACCGATACCTCGATCCGTATCGGCTAAAGAAAAAAGGATAAAGGCTCATGAGCGCCCCTGCCTTCGACAACAAGATCATCAAGTGGATCGACGAGCGTCTCCCGCTGTTCACCATGCTGGAACATTCGACGACCTCCTATCCCACGCCCAAAAATCTGAATTACTGGTGGAATTTCGGCTCGCTGGCCCTGTTCGCGCTGGTCATCATGATTCTGACCGGCATCTTCCTGGCGATGAGCTACACGCCGCATGTCAGCATGGCCTTCGATTCGGTCGAACGCATTATGCGCGACGTCAATTACGGCTGGCTGCTGCGCTATCTGCACATGAATGGCGCCTCGTTCTTCTTCATCTGCGTCTACATCCATATCTTCCGCGGCATGTATTACGGCTCCTACAAGGCGCCCCGCGAAATCCTGTGGTGGCTGGGCCTCTTGATCCTGCTGGCCATGATGGCGACCGCCTTCCTGGGCTATGTGCTGCCTTGGGGCCAGATGAGCTTCTGGGGCGCTACCGTGATCACCAACCTGTTCTCGGCCGTGCCCGTGGTCGGCGATTTCATCGTCACTTGGCTGTGGGGCGGCTTCGCGGTGGACAATCCCACGCTGAACCGCTTCTTCTCGCTGCACTATCTGCTGCCTTTCGTGATCTTCGCCCTGGTGGCCCTGCATCTGATCGCGCTGCACACCTCGAAATCCGGCAACCCTTCTGGCATCGAGATCAAGGGGCCGCAGGACACCATCCCGTTCCACCCCTACTACACGATCAAGGATCTGTACGGTGTGGGCGTGTTCCTGCTGGTGTTCCTGGGCTTCGTCTTCTACGCGCCCAACTTCTTCGGCGAGCCGGACAACTACATCCCGGCCAACCCGATGGTGACGCCGACGCATATCGTGCCGGAATGGTACTTCCTGCCCTTCTACGCCATCCTGCGCGCCATTCCCGACAAGCTGGGCGGCGTGATCGCCATGTTCGGCGCCATCATCGTGCTGTTCGCCCTGCCCTGGCTGGACAGCAGCAAGGTGAAAAGCGGCCGTTTCCGTCCGGTCTTCAAGTGGTTCTTCTGGCTGTTCCTGATCGACTGCGTCGTGCTGGGCTGGGTCGGCGGCAAGCCTGCCGAAGGCCACTACATCCCGATCGGCCAAGCCGCCACCGCTTGGTACTTCCTGCATCTTGTCGTCGTGCTGCCGCTTCTGGGCCGTCTGGAAAAGCCGTTGGCTTTGCCTGCCAGCATCAGCGCCAGCGTTCTGAAGGAGAAGGCATAATGTTGCGCACCGTTCTTATTCCTGCAGCGCTTGCCTTCGGCCTTGTCGCGACGCCCGCCCTGGCTTCCGGTGGCGCGCCCCTGACCAAGCAGTCCTGGAGCTGGGACGGCGTGTTCGGCGCCTATGACCAAGCCCAGTTGAAGCGCGGCTTCCAGGTCTTCCACGAAGTGTGCAGCAACTGCCACGGACTGAAGCTGGTGGCCTATCGCAATCTGAAGGTCATCGGCTTGTCCGAAGAAGAAGCGAAAGCCGTTGCCGGCGAGCGCGAGGTCAAGGATGGCCCCAATGACGAAGGCGAGATGTTCAACCGGCCGGGCAAGCTGTCCGACCATTACATCCCGCCCTTCGCCAACGATCAGGCCGCCCGCGTCTCCAACAACGGCGCGTTGCCGCCCGATCTGTCGCTGATCACCAAGGCGCGCGTTGGCGGTCCCGACTATGTCTACAGCCTGTTGATGGGTTATGCCGACACGCCCGAGGGTTTCACCCTTAACGACGGCATGAACTACAACAAGATCTTCGCTGGCAACCAGATTGGCATGGCTCCCCCGATCTCCGACGATCTGGTCACCTATGCCGATGGAACCAAGGCCAGCGCCGACCAGATCGCCAAGGACGTCGTGTCCTTCCTGAACTGGGCAGCCGAGCCTGAAATGGACGCCCGCAAGGGCATGGGCCTGAAGGTCATGCTGTTCTTGCTGGTGCTGACCGGCCTGTTCTACGCCCTTAAGCGCAAGATCTGGGCGGACGTGCATTAATTTTTATTTTCGTGTAAGGATTAGGCCGCCGGGGCAACCCAGGCGGCCTTTTTCTTTTCTGGAGCATGACGGACATGAAGGAAACAGTTCTCGGCATCATCGGCGGCAGCGGCGTTTACGACATTCCGGGCCTGAGCAATCCCGTCTGGAAGCGCATCGACACCCCCTGGGGCGAGCCATCCGACGAATTGCTGTTCGCCGAGCTTGACGGCCAAAGACTGGTCTTCCTGCCCCGCCATGGGCGCGGACATCGCATCCCGCCCTCGGAACTGAACTATCAGGCCAATATCGACGCCATGAAGCGCGCTGGCGTCACCGACATCCTGTCGGTCAGCGCCGTGGGCAGCCTGCGCGAGGATTTGCCGCCCGGCACCTTCGTCGTCGTCGACCAGTTCATCGACCGCAGCTTCGCCCGCGTCAAATCCTTCTTCGGCACCGGCTGCGTCGCCCATGTCGGGCTTGGCCATCCGGTCTGCGGACGCCTGGGCGATGCCGCGCAGGACTCCTTAAGGGAGTTGAACATCCCGCATCAGCGCGGCGGCACCTATGTGGTGATGGAAGGCCCGCAATTCTCGACCCTGGCCGAATCTATTCTTTACCGCTCGTGGGGGGCGCATGTCATCGGCATGACCAACATGCCGGAAGCCAAATTGGCCCGCGAGGCCGAGATGTGCTACGCCACCATCGCCATGGTCACCGATTTCGACTGCTGGCACCCCGATCACGACCATGTCAGCGTCGAGGCCATCGTGAAGGTGCTGCTGGAGAATGCCGACAAGGCGCGCTCGCTGGTGCGCAATATCGCTCCCAAGCTGAGAAATCGCCCCGCCGCCTGCCCCAAGGGCTGCGACCACGCGCTGGACAACGCCTTGATCACCGCGCATGACAAGCGAGACGCCAGCCTGCTGGCCAAGCTGGACGCCGTGGCCGGACGGGTGCTGGGGAAGTAGCATGAAAATCAACGGCACCCCCTTTCGCACCATCTGGCCCGCCCCCGCCGGTCAGGCCGTGGAAATCATCGACCAGACGCGCCTGCCGCACGAATTCGTCACCGTGCGCCTGGAAACCATGGAAGAGGCGGCGCACGCCATCATGGACATGCTGGTGCGCGGCGCACCTCTCATCGGCGCCACGGCGGCCTATGGCATGGCGCTGGCGATGAACCACAATGCCAGCGACGAAGGGCTGGAAAATTCCTACGCCTCGCTGCTGGGAACCCGCCCGACCGCCATCAATCTGCGCTGGGCCTTGGATCGCATGAAGAAGCGCCTGACGCCCGTGCATCCGGGGGCGCGGCCCGAGGCCGCCTGGGCCGAAGCCGCCGCCATTGCCGATGAGGATGTCGAAATCAACGCCGCCATCGGGCGCAACGGACTGGCCCTGATCCAAAAGGCCTGGGAGGCCAAGGGACGGCAGGGCCGGGTCAACATCCTGACCCACTGCAACGCTGGCTGGCTGGCGACGGTGGATTGGGGCACGGCCATCGCCCCCATCTATGCCGCGCATGACGCGGGCATTCCCGTCCATGTCTGGGTGGACGAAACCAGGCCTCGCAACCAAGGGGCCAGCCTGACGGCGTGGGAGCTGAAAAGCCATGGCGTGTCGCATGCCGTCATCGTCGATAATGCGGGCGGCCATTACATGCAGCATGGCTTGGTCGATCTGTGCATCGTCGGCACCGACCGCACCACGGCAAGGGGCGACGTTTGCAACAAGATCGGCACCTACCTGAAGGCCCTGGCGGCCTTCGACAACAAGGTGCCTTTCTACGTGGCGCTGCCCAGCCCCACCATCGACTGGACGCTGGAAGACGGGGTGCAGGGCATTCCGATTGAAGAGCGCAACGGCGAGGAAGTCAGCCACCTGCAGGGGCGCGCCGACGACGGGCGGATCATGAAGGTGCAGGTGACGCCGGTGGGCAGTCCGGTCGCCAATCCCGCCTTCGACGTCACCCCCGCCCGTTTGGTCACGGCCCTGATCACCGAAAAGGGCGTCTGCGCGGCCAGCGCCGAGGGGCTTAAGGGATTGTTCGGGTGATCCCTTGTCCATTTTGTCATGCCCGTGCTTGACACGGGCATCCACATGGACCCCCGGATCAAGTCCGGGGGTGACAAAAATCCAGAGCCTTCAAAGATGCTTATCCCGTCAGCCAATCGGATAAAGGTCGGTACAGTTTCTCTTCGGCCCCGCCGCCCACCATCATGCCGATGTGACCGGCGGAAAGCTCGACCAAGTTGGCAAAGGGCAATTGCGCCATCACGGCCCGGGCCGAAGCGGGCGGCACGATGCGATCCTGCCCCGGCACGATCACCAGGGACGGGCAGGCCAGTTCCTGCGGCTTCACGGCCCGGCCCGCGATCTCCCATGTCCCTTTGAAAGGCCGGTTGTCGCCATACCAGCCGAACAGGGTTTCCTCGGCCACCTTGCGGGTCAGCGGCACGCCGTCATTCACCCAATCTTCCAAAGCCACGAAGGACCGAGCCTGCGGCGACGACGGGTCCAGATGGGCAAAAGCGCGGAATTTGCGCGCCGCCAGATCGGGATCGAGGGCGGCGAACAGGCTTTGCAGCATGTCCAGCGGCAATTCGCCCAGCCGGTCCAGCAAAGGCTGCAGCCCGGGTTTCAGGCTGTTGAGCAGCATGGCCTGTTCAGCTTTGCCTGCGTGGAAATCCCAAGGCGTGGCCAGCAGGGCCAATTTGGAAACCGCCTCGCTCCTTCGCTGCGCCAGGGCAAGGGCCAGCAGACCGCCCATGCAATAGCCCGCCAGCGCCACCTTGCCGCCATGGGCGCGCGCGCACTCCCGAAGCGCTCGCTCCAGCCTGCCCGCGATATAGTCGCTTAAGCCGAAGGCCCGCTCGCTTTCGCCCGGCGCGTCCCAATCGATCAGGAAAACCCGGTGCCCCTGCGCTGCCAGAAAACGGGCCAAGCTGCGCCCAGGGGCGAGATCGAGAATATAGGCGCGGTTGACCAGCGATGGGACCAGCAGAACCGCGCCCAGGCGTCCCGTTCCCCCATAATCAAGCAAGCGCGTCGTGCCCTCGGCCCACAGACTAGGCGGATCGGTCAATGACCGGCGGTAGGGATGGGTCAGCCAAGCGGCGATGCCTTGCTGGAAATCCTGAATCTGGCTTTCAGCCTCGGCCTGAACGGCCTTACGCAGCGCCTCGGGGTTTGCGCTTTCGAGTTCCGGGGCCAGGCTTGAGAACGGCCCTTTCAAGGACGGCGATGCGTTTTTCAAGTGCGGCAAGGCGGCCAGCGAGGTCAGCAGCCCTGTCATCTGGGCCGCCAGATGCAGCATCAGCGGCCTGGGGCCTTGGGCGCGGGGATTGCGGGGCATGTGCCTCTCCCGGTTTCATGACGCCTTGCGCGAAAACGGCCATGCCTTGGCTCATGGCCTGGAAACTGTTGGTCAGCGCCTCGGCCATCGCCTTGGCCAGGGCCGGATCGTTGCCCATGCCGCTCATCTGCCGGTTCCAAAGCTCGAGATAGCGTTTGGCCAGGTCTTGCAGGTCGGGCGATTCGGGCGGTGGCTTGCCGGTCATGACATCGACTATCCCCTAATTGGCCCAATCGCGAAAGCAGATTAACTAATTGAAGGGGTATAAATTATTGCTGTTCCAGTTTGATGGCAATTATGGTTCACTGTCGTCGGGAAGGGTCGGACATGTCCTAAATTGAGCGGAGTTGCGCCATGGACTATACGACTGCCAAAGAGAATGACAGCACGGCCGTCTTTCTGAAGGGTCGCCTGACCTTCAACGACCACGAAAAATTCCGCGTCATGTTAGACGAGCTTGAGGCTCAGAACGCCGTTCATCTGGTGGTTGATCTGCAATCGCTGGAATCGATCGATTCCGTCGGCCTGGGCCTGTTGATGATCGCCCGCGACAGGGCCAAGGAGCGAAACGGCAAATTCGTCTTGCGCAACCCGCAAGGCGAAGTGAAGCGGGTGTTCGCCATCAGCAAGGCCAGCGTTCTTTTCACGATCCAATAAACACGATTCAAGTTCGAGAGCCGGACATGGCCGGCGCCGCAACCTTGAATCGCGCGCGCCCAGCTCTGTCGGCACACATGTTGCGCTGAGGAGAGACGAGCATGATCCCTACTTTGTCGAATCTACGCATTGGCTGGCGCGTGACGCTGGCCATGCTGCCCTTGGCCCTTGGATTGGTCTGGGTTTCCGCCCAGTCGTTGCAGGAGCGCCACACGGTGACTCGCCAGTCGGAGCGCCTGATCCAACTGGTCGGACTGGCGGTGACGACCAGCAGCGCCGTGCATGAAATGCAGCGCGAGCGCGGCGCCACCGCGCTTTTCCTGGGCAGCAAGGGAACGAAATTCGGACCCGAACTGGCCGAGCAGCGAAAAGCCACCGACAAAGCCCTCGGCGTCTTTGAAAGCGCGGTCAAAGGGATCGACGCGCAAAGCCTGGACGGCGATTTCGCCAAGGCACTCGGCCAGGCGCAAGACATGGCCAAGCAACTGGCTGCTGGTCGCGCCGGAGTCGATTCCCAAAGCGGGCCTGCGGGAAGCGCCGTCGGCGCCTATACGCGCACGATCTCGCAGTTCATCGCACTGATCGGTCGGTTGGGTTCCTTTACCGACGACGGCAAGACGACGAACGCCATCGCCGCCTACTTCACCTTCGTTGTCGGCAAGGAACGTGCTGGCCAGGAACGCGCCGTCGCCGCCGGCGGCTTCGCGGCTGGCAAGTTCGAACCCGCGCAATATCGCCGTTTGGTCGAAGTGGTGGCCGAGCAGGATCTGTCCTTCCAAACCTTCCAAAACCAAGCCACCGCCGCCCAGGTGGGCCGCCTGCGCCAAGCCGAAGACAGCCAAACCGCCAAGGACGTTCTGGCCATGCGCCAGATCGCCATCGGCAGCCTGGAAAGCGGCAATCTGGGATCGGTATCGGCGGAAACCTGGTTCCAGTCCTCGACCAAGCGCATCGACCTGATGAAAGAGGTGGAAGACGCCGTCGCTGGCGACCTGTCCGCCCTGACCCGCTCGGTCCATGAAAGCTCCAACCGCGCCTTCATGACGCTGGCCGCGCTGCTGGGCCTTCTTTTGGCCGTCACGCTGATCGTGGTGGTGGTCATGGTGCGCAGCATCACCACGCCGGTCGGGCGGCTGGTCGGCGTCATGGGCAGGCTGGCGGGCGGCGAGGTCAACATCGAGATCCATGGCACGAAGCGCAAGGACGAAGTCGGCGACATGGCCCGCGCCACCCAGGTCTTCAAGGAAAACGCCCTGGAGAAAATCAGGCTTGAGGAAGAGCAGGCGGAAACCAAGCGCCGCTCCGACGCCGAGCGGCGTCAGGCCATGCTGTCGCTGGCGGACAATTTCGAGTCGAGCGTCAAGGTGGCCGTGGAGACGGTGGCCGTCGCCGTAGGCGACATTCGCAGCATCTCGCAAAACACCGCCAAACGCTCGGAAGTCAGCGGCAGCAGCTCGCTGATGGTCGGCGAGGCGGCCTTGTCCACCTCGGAACGGGTCGAGGCGGTTTCCGCCGCCACCCAGGAAATGACGGCCTCGGTCAACGAAATCGCCCAGCAGGTCCAGCGCTCGACCCAGGTGGCCAGCCAGGCGGTGACGACCATTTCCTCGACCGATCAGCAGATGCGCGACCTGTCCGACGCCGCCAAGCAGATCGGCACGGTCGTGCAGCTGATCACCGACATCGCTTCCCAGACCAATCTGCTGGCCTTGAACGCCACCATCGAGGCGGCCAGGGCGGGCGAAGCGGGCAAGGGTTTCGCCGTCGTGGCGGGCGAGGTCAAGAACCTGGCCAACCAGACCGCCAAAGCGACCGAGGAAATCGGCAAACAGGTCGCCCAGGTGCAGGCGGCGACCGACGAAGCGGTCAGCCAGATCGACGAAGTGACCCGCGTCATCCGGGAAATCGACGCCATTTCAACCTCGATCGCCAGCGCCATCCAGGAGCAGGAGGCCGCCACCCGCGAGATCGCCCGCAATATCGAAGAGGTCGCCAACGAGGCGAACCGAGTCTCGGACGGGGTGGCCAGCGTCACCCAATCCTCGGCCTCGGCCTGTTCGGGATCGGTTCGGGTGATCTGGAGCACCGAAAAGCTGGCAGGGACCGTCCAGGCCCTTCAGAAGGAGGTCACGGGCTTCCTGGACCGCGTGCGGGCTTGACGAAAGAGGGAGCGGGCGGGGCGATGACCCGCTCCCTCCCGCGAGCGCGAAAGACCTTTTGCGGTGCGGCGAACTGTAGATTAGGATGGCCCTCATTCTTCTGGGCATCCGCCCCCCGGAAAGGAACGACCATGTCAGAGCAGACCACGACCGAGACCGCCGCCCCGGTAACGATTAAGAAATACGCCAACCGCAGGCTCTATAATACCGCAACCTCCAGTTATGTGACGCTCGACCACCTCTGCCAGATGGTCAAGGACGGGGTCGAGTTCCAGGTTTTCGACGCCAAGACCGGCGACGACATCACCCGTTCGGTCCTGACCCAGATCATCGTGGAAGAGGAAGGCAAAGGCGGGCAGAACCTGCTGCCGATCAGCTTTCTGCGCCAACTGATCGGTTTTTACGGCGACAATCTGCAGCATCTGGTGCCGCGCTATCTCGAGATGAGCATGCAGAGCTTCGCCACCAACCAAGAGCAGTTCCGCAACATGCTGCAAAACGCCTGGGGGCCGTTGTTTCCCTTCGGCCGCCTGGACGATGTCGGCAAGCAAAACATGGCATTCTTCGAAAACGCCATGAAGATGTGGGCGCCCTTCATGAAGCAGAATGCCGAAGCCATCCAGGGTATGTCCGTCCCCCAGGCCTTGTCGGCGGCTTCCGGCGAGCAAAGCCCGCAGGCCCTCTCCGACCTGCAAAGCAAGATCGAAGGGCTGCAGCGCCAGATCGACGACTTCATGTCTCAGGCCCGCCGGGAAGCCGCCAAGAAATAGGCCTTCCGGCTGGGCGGCCCTTCCCGGCTGCCGGGAGGGGGCAAAAAAATGCGCCTGACGCAAAATTTTCTCTTTCATTCCCGCGCAATTCGCGTATATAGCCACTTATAGACGCATACGCGCACGTGCCTCTGGCCCACGGGCAATCTCGGAAGGTTAAGCAACGACGTTGTTGTGTTCTTACTTGTCGCCAACGGCAACTTGTGAGGATGTGACCATGTCCGAGATAAAGCGCGGCGACGCGCCTAATCATCATTCTGTTTCCGCCGGCCTCCTGGGCTATTTCGGGATGGCTGTACTGTGTTCGGCCCGCGTCGTTCTCGAGCGGAAGCTGGAGGATTGGCGTCAATGAGCCAGAAAATCGCCCGTTTCCTTGCCGAGCGGCAGCCAGAAACGCCCTGCTTGGTGGTCGATCTCGACGTGATCGCCGAGAACTACACGGCGCTCAAGAACTCGTTGCCGATCGCCGAGGTCTATTACGCCGTCAAGGCCAACCCGGCGCCCGAGATCGTGACCATGCTGAACGGCATGGGGTCCAGCTTCGACACCGCCAGCCTGACGGAAATCGACCTCTGCCTGGATTGCGGGGCCGAACCATCGCGCATTTCCTTCGGCAGCACCATCAAGAAGCAGCGCGACATCGAAGCCGCCTTCGCGCGCGGCGTGCGCCTGTTCGCCTTCGACAGCCAGGCCGAGTTGGACAAGCTGACCAAGGCCGCCCCCGGCGCTTCGGTCTTTTGCCGCATCCTGGTCGACAATGCGGGCGCCGACTGGCCGCTGTCGCGCAAATTCGGCTGCGAGATCGAGATGGCCCGCGACCTGTTGATCCAGGCCCGCGAGCGCGGTCTCGACCCTTACGGCGTCTCCTTCCATGTCGGCTCGCAGCAGACCGACCTTAGCCAGTGGGATGTCGCGGTGGGCCGCGCCGCCATGCTGATCACGGCGCTGAACGAAGCGGGCATCGAGTTGAAGATGGTCAATCTGGGCGGCGGCTTCCCGGCGCGCTACCGCACCGACATCGCCGACATCGACGCCTATGGCGACGCCATCATGAAGGCCATGACCCATCATTTCGGCAACCGCCTGCCCGCCATGATCGTTGAACCGGGCCGCTCGCTGGTGGGCGATGCGGGCGTCATCCAGACCGAAGTGGTGCTGATCTCGAAGAAAAGCTATGCCGAGGACGAGGCCCGCTGGGTCTATCTGGACATCGGCAAGTTCAGCGGCTTGGCCGAAACCATGGACGAGGCCATCAAATACCGCGTGCGCACGCCGCATGACGGCGGCAGGACCGGGCCGGTGGTGATCGCCGGGCCCACCTGCGATTCGGCGGATATCCTGTACGAAAAGGCGGGATATGAACTGCCGCTTGGCCTTGAAGTGGGCGACAAGATCGAACTGCTTTCGACCGGGGCCTACACCACCACCTATTCATCGGTGGGCTTCAACGGCTTCGCGCCTCTGAAGGCTTATTTCATCTGACGCACGAAGGGCGGCGCGAACACCACCCGGCAATTCTTTCCCCGCCCGGCAGGCCATGCCGGGCGGATTTTCTTTCAGCCATTGAAATGTCTTGGCTTTTCGCCAGCACCTCCTGGCACGGCGATTGCTGTGGTCTTCACAGGAATTTTCACTTGCCAGGAGCCGGACCATGTTATGGGGCGCCTTCACAAACAGCATGACGGCCATGATGGCGCAAAGCCATTCCATGAACGTCATCAGTCAGAACGTCGTGAACATCAACACGGCTGGGTACAAGAAGACCGAGGATCTGTTCAAGACCTCGCTGTCGGAAAGCTATCCCGGCTGGAACATCTTCGGCGTCGATAAGGTGACGCGCCAGTCGGTGGACCGCCAGGGCACCATCCTGGGCACCGGCGGCAATCTGGACATGGCCATCAACGGCCAGGGTATGTTCATCCTAAGCCCAACGGCGGGCATGCCGGATAGAGAGGCCGACTATACCTTTGGCCGCGCCGGCAATTTCTTGTGGAAGGTTGACACGACCGATACCTCAACGACCGCCGCTGCGGACACGACCTATAGCGTCTCGTACAGCGACACTTGGAACAGCACGACCTCGAGGGGCGCCGAGCCGCCATCTTCGAATTTGCGCCCCACCTATCTTTCGACGCCCGACGGGCAATATCTGCTGGCTTTCGCGTCCGACCCGCAAACCGGCGTCTTCACAACCTCAAGCGGTCTTTCCGACCTGACGGCGGTGCGCACCGACGCCTATACGCTGTCGGCTGGCATGGCGACCAGCACGTTGACCATGCGCGCCAACATCGATTCGAACACCAGCAAGGACGATACCGTCGAATTCGGCATTCCGGCCTACAAGGCCGTGGAAAATCCCGACAG
Organism: Alphaproteobacteria bacterium; assembly: GCA_015231795.1. NCBI lineage: Bacteria > Pseudomonadati > Pseudomonadota > Alphaproteobacteria > Alphaproteobacteria bacterium. Next base: position 26,614 of record JADGAX010000008.1, read on the forward strand.
CGGCGTCACCGACTATCTATCCGACCAAATCAACTTCGTGCTCACCCCCGACCCGTCGCTGGAAAATGTCTGGTCGCTCGATTTCACGCTGGGGTCCAACGGCACGTCCGGCACGGCGACAGGTGGCCCATATACCCTGACCTTCGACGGCGATGGACGACTGGTCACGGTCGATCCGGCGGGAGCTGGCGGCGATCTTTTCGTCGATACCGCGATCACCTGGAACGACGTGAACTTTACCTCGACCGTCACGACGGCCTCGACGGCGACGCCGGTCACGGCATCGACGATCAGCATGGATCTGTCGGGGCTGACCCAGTATTCAGGCAACAGCCTGATCTACAATTTCGAGCAGAACGGCAATGTGAACGGCTATCTGCGCGACACCTACTTCACCAATGACGGTTTCCTGGTAGGCAGTTACAGCAACAACGAAACCAGGCGCATGTATCAGATTCCCGTCGCCACCTTCGACGCCCCCAACCAACTGATGGCTCTGTCGGGCACGCGCTGGGCCTATGACGAGAACGCAGGCGACATCACCGTGCGCGCGCAAGGCGTCAATGACGAAGGGCTGATGACCTGGACGGCGGCGGCGGTGGAACAGTCGAACGTGGCGATCGAGGATGAGTTCACCAAGATGATCATCACCCAGAAGGCCTATACGATGGCGACCAAGGTGTTCCAGACCGCCGACGAAATGACGACGACGGTCAGGGATTTGAAGTAAGAACAACGCCGCCTAACGAATCATGGCCGGGGTTGCCCCCGGCCATGACGCATTTCCGAGAACCTCTTCGTTACTTCATCTTCTTGACGCGGGCGTCGGCCAGCCACTGGCGCAAGCTGGCTTCGGGCAAGGCGCCCGGAATGATGTTGTCGCCCATGACGAAGCCGGGCGTGCCGCGGATGCCCAGCGATTCCGCCAGATCCATGTTGGCCTTCAGCATTTTCGTGATGTCGTCGCCCGCCATGTCCTTTTTCAGGCGCGCGGTATCAAGGCCGACGCTTTTGGCCAGTTCCATCACGCTCTCTTCGTTGTAAGCGCCCTTGTGGCGCATCATGGCGTCTTGGAACTCCACATATTTCTTCTGCTTGGCGGCCGCCAGCGCCGCCTTGGAGGCGAACACCGATTCGGCGCCCAGGATGGGGAATTCCTTGAAGACCAGCTTGACCTTGCCGTCATCCTTGACGACGCGCATCACGACGTCATGGACCGACTTGCAATAGCCGCAACGGTAATCGAAGAATTCGACCAAGGTCACGTCGCCCTTGGGATTGCCGCCCACCGGCGAATTGGCGTCCTCGTAAACGTCCTTCTTGCGATCCGTCAGCGCCTTCTTGGACTCGGCCTCGGTCGCCAGTCGCTGTTTTTCCTCAAGCGCCTGGATGGCGTCGGCGATCAGTTCCGGATTCTCCATCAGCATTTCGCGCACGATCTTGCGAACCTCCTGGGCCTGTTTGAGGCTAAGGGTGTTTTCGGCGGCAGCCGCTGGAAGGCTGATCGACGCGGCAAGAAGCAGGCTGGCCAACAAGTTACGCATGAGTCTGTCCATTCCTTTCAAAGGGGGCGTCATCATGGCTTCTTGACGCCTGTCACGCAACGTTCTAAGCCAAGTTTATGACGAAAAAAGGGCGTACAGGCGGGCATATCGTCACAGAACATCTGCTCTGCCAGGGGGTGGAGCGGGTCTTTTGCGTGCCCGGCGAGAGCTATCTGCCCATTCTGGACGCCCTGTACCGCAAGAAAATCAAGGTAATCGTCTGCCGCCAGGAAGGCGGGGCGGCCTTCATGGCCGAAGCCCAGGCCAAACTGACCGGAAAGCCCGGAGTCGTCTTGGCCACCCGTGGGCCGGGTGCCGCCAACGCCGTCATCGGCGTGCATACGGCGATGCAAGATTCCACCCCCCTGGTCCTGCTGCTGGGCGATGTGGGCCGCGATTTCTACGGGCGCGAAGCCTTCCAGGAGGTCGATTTCGCCGCCATGTTCGCCCCCTTGTGCAAGTGGGCGGCCAGGGTCGAGGACATCGGGCATCTGCCCTCGATGCTGGCGCATGCCTTCCAGCAGGCCGTCTCCGACCGGCCCGGCCCGGTGGTGTTGGCCCTGCCCGAGGATTTGCTGCGCGAGGAAGCCGCCCCCTCCAAGGCCAAGATTCTGTCCGCCTTTCGGCCCCAGGCCAGCGACGAGCAGCTTCTTGCGGCGGCGGCTTGTCTTAAAAAGGCCAAACGCCCGCTTTTGATCGCGGGCGGCAGCCAATGGACGGATGAAGGGCGGGCTGGCCTGGACCGGCTGGCAAGAAAATGGAAACTGCCCGTCGCCGTCCCCTTTCGCCGCCAGGACCTGATGACGGGCCAGCATCCCTGCTTTGCGGGCGATCTGGGCATCGGCCCTGACCCCCAATTGCTGGCGGCGGCCATGGAGGCCGACCTTCTGTTCCTGCTGGGCACCCGCCTGGGCGAAATCGCCAGCCAGGGCTATCGGCTTCCAAAGGCCGGACAAACCGTCATCCATGTCCATGCCGGAGCGGGCGAGTTGGGCAAGGTGTTCCACGCCGATCTGGCCATCAACGCAACGCCCGATTCCTTCGCCCAAGCATTTCAGGCGTCAAGCGCGCCCGCAAAACCGGCTTGGTCCGCCTGGACCAAACAATTGCGCCAGGCCCGCCAGGAATGGTCGAAACCGCGACCGACCGGCGGAAGCCTGGATGCCGGACTGGTCATGGAGGCGCTGGAACGCCTGTTGCCCGACGACGCCATTCTAACCGTCGATGCCGGAAATTTCGCAGGCTGGCCGCAAAGGTTCCTGACCTTCGGGTCGCGCCGCCTGCTGGGTCCCACCTGCGGCGCCATGGGTTACAGCATTCCCGCCGCCGTCGGCGCTTCCCTTCAGGCGCCGGATCGCACCGTGGTTTCTTTCGTTGGCGACGGCGGCGCTCTGATGACCGGCCAGGAACTGGCGACCGCCATCCAGCACAAGGCCAAGCCCATCATCCTGATCTTCGACAATGGCATGTTCGCCACCATCCGCATGCATCAAGAAGCGCGCTATCCAGGCCGCGTGGTGGCGACCGATCTGCAAAATCCCGACTTCGCTTCCTGGGCCGAAAGTTTCGGCGCTTTTGGCCAGACCGTGACCAGAACCCAAGAGTTCGAACCCGCCTTCAAACGGGCCATGGCATGCGGCAAGGCGGCAGTGCTGCATCTGAAAACCGATCCCGACATCATCACGCCCAGGATGCGGCTGTCAAAAGTGAAGACCAAGCCATGAATGTCTGGGTTCTGGCCGATACCGCCGCCGGACACGCCAACCAAGCCTTGGGCGTGGCGGAAGCGCTGGACAGGCCGCATCTGGTCAAACGGATTGCCTATACCAAGCTGGCTGGCCTGCCCAACTTGATGCGCGGCTCCTCCCTGATGGGCGTGGCGAAAGAAGCCCGCCAGGAATTGACCCCGCCCTGGCCCAACCTGGTGATCGCGGCCGGGCGGCGCACCGCCCCGATTGCCCGCTGGATCAAGCGGCAAAGCGGGGGAGAGGCCAAAATCGTTCAGATCATGCATCCCGGCACATCCGCCCATGATTTCGATCTGATCGCCCTGCCGCTGCACGATTCCCATCCTGACGCCGCCAACCAGCTTCGCATCACGGGAGCGCCGCATCGGCTGACGTCTTTGAAGCTGACAGCGGCGGCGCAGGAATGGGAAGTGCTACTTGCCCATCTGCCGCGCCCCTATCTGGCGGTGCTGGTCGGCGGAGCCACGCATAAGCGCCCCTTCGACGATGCTGCGGCGACCCTGCTGGGCCAACAGGTGGAAGCCCTGCGCCAACAATCTGGCGGCAGCCTGCTGGTCACGGGCAGCCGCAGAACGCCGCATCGCGCCTGGGCGGCGTTGACCGCGCAGCTATCGCAGCCCAACGCCTTGTTCGACGGCCATGGAAGCGACAATCCGTATCTGGGCTTTTTGGCCTTGGCCGACGCCATCGTGGTGACGGGCGATTCTGTGTCCATGGCCTGCGAGGCCTGCTTCACGGCCAAGCCGGTTCACATCTTCGCGCCGCCCGGTTTCGTGGGCGATAAACATGCAAGACTGCATCAAGATTTGTACGAACGCGGTTACGCCAGCCCGCTGGGCGGCCAGCCGCATTCGCGACCGCAAACGCCCTTGGATGCCGCTGGCGAGGTGGCCAGGGAAATCAGTCGGCGATTCTCTTTCTAAGCACCAGACAAGCCCAGCCATCGATCAGGATGCGCCGCTCAAGACTTAGGCCCTGCATCTGATGGGCCGATAGCACCATGCGTTCCTGGCGCTCCAACAGCCCGGCCAGCACGGCAACGCCGCCCGGCTTCAGATGCGCCTTCAAATCCTTGGCCAAGCGCATGAGCGGTCTGGCCAGGATATTGGCGAAGATCAGATCATAGGGCGCTCGCCTGGCGATCTCCCAATGCCGATAGCCGGGCGCCGTGACGGCGGCAACGAAGGCGCTGGCCCGATTGTCCCTGGCATTGGCCTTCGTGACGCGCATGCTTTCGGGATCGATATCCGACGCCATGACCCGACAGCGCCATAATTTCGCCGCCGCAAGCCCCAGAATGCCCGAGCCGCAGCCGACATCCAGCACATTGGCAAGGCGCCCCTTCTTCGCCAGACCATCAAGGGCCAGCAGGCAACCCTTGGTGCTGGCATGTTCGCCGGAACCGAAAGCCGTTCCCGCATCGACCTTCAGGGCGATGGCGCCAAAGGGCGGGGCTTCGGTGACGTGCGATCCATGAATGAAGAAGCGGCCCGCCTGGATGGGCGGGAACGAAGCCAGATTGAGCGAAAGCCAATCTCGCTGCTCGAGACGTCCGAATTCGACCTCGGGCATCTCCATGTTCTGGGCGGCCGCCATGGCGGCAATGGCCGACACGGTTTCGGGCCGTTCAATCGGGTGACGCGACAAGCCCTCTACGATCCACAGGCCGCCATCGCCTTCATCCTGCCCCTCGGCGGCAAAGCGCGACACGGTATCGGCAAGTCCCTCCAAAGCGTCTTCGAAGGCGGCCGCCTTGTCTTCCGATACGACCAAGGCCACGCGCCACAAATCAGTTCCCGCCGTCATGCCTTCCTCACGAAACTATCCACCACTTTCTTGGCTCCCGCCTTGTCGAACAGAATGTCCAGCCTTGTGCCATCGACGTCCAGCACCCGGCCATAGCCGAATTTCTCATGGAAGACGCGATCGCCTTCAGAAAAACCGGCTTCGGATTCCTTGATGAAACCGCGCATGTTCTCCTTGGCCTTGGCTGCGAAACGCTGGCCCCATCCGGCGCCGGTCTCTGCGAAATTGCGAGACACGTCCAGCCCCTTCATGCCCCGGTTCTCGACATGCGCTTCGGGCAGTTCCGAAATGAAGCGCGAGGGGGCTGGATGCACCCATTGATTATAGACGCGCCGTTCGCCCGAATAGGAGATCACCGCCAATTTGCGCGCCCTGGTGATGCCCACATAGGCCAGACGGCGCTCTTCTTCCAAGCCTCGTTCGCCTTGATCGTCCAAGGCGCGGGGGTGCGGAAACAAGCCTTCCTCCCAGCCCGGCAGAAAGACGGCGTCGAATTCCAATCCCTTGGCGCCATGCAGCGTCATCAGGGTCACCTTGTCGGCGTCTGCGCCGGCATTGTTTTCCATGACCAGACTGACATGTTCCAGGAAGGCGGTCAGGCTTTCGAAGGGTTCGATGGCGGAATAAAGTTCCTTCAGATTTTCCACCCGGCCCGGCGCGTCGGGCGCGGTATCGGCCTTCCACATGGCGATATAGCCGGACTCCTCCAGAATCTGCTGGGCCAGATCGGCTGGCGAAAGACCGCCAACCAAACTGCTCCAACGCTGGAAATTATCCAGCACGGCTTTCAGACCGGCCTTGGCGCGCGGCTTGATTTCGTCGGTCTCGACCAGATTCACCGATGCCGCCAGCATCGAGACGTTCATGGCGCGAGACAATCGGTGGATGATTTGCAGCGTGCTGTCGCCCAAGCCGCGCTTTGGCGTATTGACGATGCGCTCGAAAGCCAAGGAATCGTCGGGCTGCGCCACCACGCGCAGATAGGCCAGCGCATCGCGGATTTCCTGGCGTTCGTAAAAGCGAGGCCCGCCCACCACGCGGTAAGGCAGGCCGATGGTGATGAAGCGTTCTTCGAATTCGCGGGTCTGGAACCCGGCCCTGACCAGCACCGCCATCTCGGCGTAGGAAATTCCCTCTTTCTTCAGAACCACCATGCGGTCGGCGATCTGACGCGCCTCTTCCTCGCCATTCCAAAGCCCCATCACCTCGACCTTGGCCGCAGTTTTGGAAGCACCCTCGCGCCCGGGACGCAAGGTTTTACCCAGCCGACCGGCATTGTGGGCGATCAAGCCGCTGGCCGCCCCCAGGATATGTTCGCCGGAACGGTAATTGCGTTCAAGCCGGATCACACGAGCGCCGGGAAAATCATGCTCGAAGCGCAAGATGTTGTCGATCTCTGCGCCGCGCCAGGAATAGATCGACTGATCGTCGTCGCCGACGCAGCACAGATTGCCGCTTTTCTGCGCCAACAAGCGCAGCCACAGATATTGCGCTACGTTGGTGTCTTGGTATTCGTCGACCAGGATGTAGCGGAAGCGTTCCTGATACTGGGCCAAGGCCTCGGGATTTTTCTGGAACAACTGCAGGCACAGCAACAAAAGATCGCCGAAATCGGCGGCGTTCAGCGTTTGCATGCGATCCTGATATTGCCGGTATAGCGGGATCAGGCGCTTGTCGGGATCGTCGGCTTCGGGCACTTGGTCGGGCGACAGTCCCTTGTCCTTCCAGGCCTGGATTTCGCGCAAGATGGCGGCGGGCGGCCAACGTTTGGGATCGATATTGCCTTCATTCAGCAACTGCTTGACCAGACGCAACTGGTCGTCCTCGTCCAGCACGGTGAAGTTCGATTTCAGCCCCACCGCCTCGCCATGCGCGCGCAAAATCTTGACGCCGATGGAATGGAAGGTGCCCAGCCAAGCCGAGCGCGCCGCCGGTCCCACCAATCCGGCCACCCGCTCTTGCATCTCGCCCGCCGCCTTGTTGGTGAAGGTGACGGCCAGCACCTGCCAGGGTTGGGCCTTGCCGCTGTCCAGGATATAGGCCAAGCGGGCGGTCAGAACGCGGGTCTTGCCGGTGCCAGCCCCCGCCAGCACCAGCACCGGGCCTTCGACGGCCAGGGCGGCTTCGCGCTGTTCGGAGTTCAGCCCGTCAAAATAGGGATAGCTGGGCGGGGCCGCTGACAGGGCCGGGCCTGCCAACGGCTCGTCATCTAGGGCAAAAGGATCGGACATGGGCGGCAATATAAGCCAAGCCCGATCCGATATTAAATCGCTTATTTGTCGGCAGGCTTCAGAATAAGCGCGTAAAGCCGCGCCAAGTCCTTGCCTTGGTTTCTGGCGATCTCTTCCAGAGGTTGCGAGGGGCTGGCGACCCGGACCCCGCCCGCTTCCAAACGTTGAACCAGTTGGCCGGGTTCGACCCCCATCATCGGGGCCAAACTTTCCAAGGGCGCCTTGGCCGTGACATCCACCATGGCTTTCATCGGATTGCCGCCGGGCGAAGACCCCAGCGAAGCCGACAGCATGAATGCGCCCAAGGCCAGCGCCGCCGTCCCCGAAAGCGCCCATGCGCGTTTCGATCTCAGCAGGTTCATGAACCCCTTCCAGTGCCGGGCGACATGTAGAACCGCCGCCAGCATGAAAGCTAGGCTCAGCCATTCATGGGCCGACTTCAGATATTTGTCGCCGATATGAAAGAAGATGAGCAGGCCGGTTGCGCCGACCACAAAAAAGGTGGCGATGGTCAGTTGGGTGGCATAGCTGGCCAGGAAGGTCTTCTTGGCTGGCGCGTAAGTTGTCGCACGCATGTTTTCAAGCCCGCGCTTTGTCGTTGAAGGATGGCGGACCTTATCAGGCGAATGTTTCTTGGGTTTGTGGCCTGCGTAACAAAGTGTATCTTTGTGCCGCATGACAACGCTGATTCTTCTCGTCTTCCTGGCCACCTATCTCGGCATGGCTGCGGGCCGCGTGCCAGGCCTGAAGCTGGACCGCACCGGCATCGCCCTCTTCGCTGGCGTGCTGCTGCTGGCCGTTGGCGCTGTGCCGGTGGACAGTTTGGGATCGCGCATCGATCTGCCCACCTTGATGCTGTTGTTCGGCTTGATGATCGTCTCGGCTCAATTTCAAGGCGCTGGTTTCTATCGCTATGCGGCGGCAAGGATCGCTGGCGCGCATGGCCATCCGGTGGTTCTGCTGGCACTCACCGTGGCTGTGGCGGGCGGATTGTCGGCCATTCTCGTCAACGATATCGTGGTCTTCGCCATGGCGCCCATTCTGGCGCTGGGTGCTACGCAGCGAGGCCTTGATCCCCGCCCCTTCCTGATCGCGCTGGCGGGGGCCGCCAACGCCGGCTCGGCCATCACCGTCATCGGCAATCCGCAGAACATTCTGATCGGCCAAGTGGGCGGGCTGGATTTCTGGCGTTTCCTGGCCGTCTGCGCTGTGCCGGGACTACTGGCCCTGATCTGCGTCTTCACCGTCACCTGGGCGGGATGGAGGGGCAGTCTTGCCCATCAGGCGCGCACGGCGTTGCCGCCGCCAGAACCTGCGCAGCGCTGGCCCACCATCAAGGGCGCATTGTCGCTGCTGCTGCTGATCGCCGCCTTCGCCACCCCCTTTCCGCGCGAGTTGGCGGCCCTTGCCGTGGCTGGCCTGCTGCTGGCCAGCCGCAAGATGAGCAGCCGTGAGATGATCGGCGCGGTGGATTGGCACCTGTTGCTGTTGATCGCCAGTTTGTTCCTGGTCACCAGCGCCTTTGCCCAATTGGACATCGCGGCATCGGGCGTGGCGCTGCTAAAGGAACATGGCTGGCGGCTGGAGAGTTTGAGCGTGATGACGCCGGTGATGCTGTTCTTGTCCAACAGCATCGGCAATGTGCCCGCCGTGATTCTGTTGCTGTCGCTGTTCGGCGTGCCGGACGCCGGAACCCTGCACGGCATGGCGCTGTTGTCCACGCTGTCGGGCAATCTGCTGCTGACGGGATCGCTGGCCAACATCATCGTGGCGGAGCGGGCGCAATCGGTGGGCGTGAAGCTGGGCTTTGCCGATCACGCGAAATCGGGCGTGCCGATGACGCTGCTTAGCTTGGCCCTGGCCGTGGGCTGGCTGTGGGCGATTGGGGAAATGGGGTTTTGATCGCTTACGCCAGCCAATAATCGCGACGGCCATGGCGGACGTGAAGCACATGCACGGTTTCGCCGTCGATGGAAAAGAAGATGCGCCATGGCGTTCCGCGCCCGTGCAAGGCTTGGCGTATATCGCAATCGAAAGCTTCGCTTTCCGGCGCAATCGGGTGGGATTCCGGCAACGTCTCTAAACCCAGGATTTTTTCGCGGATGCCCGTCAGCCACTTGGCCGCGTAGGTTGGGTTTTCGGCGGCAAGCCATTCGTAGGCTTGGCGGATATTGTCGGCGGCATAGGGCGTGATGATGACCCTGTACCGCTTCATGCCTTGTCCGCATCAAGTTGATTGAAGAAGTCTGTGGCTTCCGTCCCCTGCCCGTCGCGGGCCTGGGCCAAGCCCTTGCGGACGGCGGTGACCGTGTTGGCGTAATCAAGTTGATCCTGAATGTCCTGCCAAGCCCCAGCATCCATGACGACCAGCGATGGCTTACCGTTGACCGTCAGGATCGACGGGCGACCGGTTTCCTTCAGGTGCGACATGAAACTGCCGGTGTCGCGCTTGAACTCGGTCAGCGGCCGGATGTCTTTGGTGATGTCCATAACCCGCGCATCCATAAAGCATCGAATAAGATGCGAATATAGCGCATTTTCAGTCGCAAGTCGAGCAGCCCTAATTGCTGTCCGGTCCGCTCATGAAGTTGGGCAGCCAGCTTTCGTGCGCCTCCACCAATTCGGCAAGCGCTACCGCCGACGCCCCCAAGCGCACATCATTGCCGCCGGTGGTGCCGATCATCGCCGCTGGAATTCCAGCTTGCGCCGCCTCGATCAGGATGGCCGCCGCTTCCGCCGCAGTGACGGCCAGCACATAGCGGGCCTGATCCTCGCCGAACCAATAGGCATGTTCCACGGCACCCGCAGGCGCATCGGCCAAAGTCACGCCCAAGCCGCCCGCCATCGCCATTTCGGCGACGCTGACCAGCAATCCGCCGCCCGACACATCATGACAGGCGGTAACGCGGCCAGATGTAATCAGGGCGCGCACGAAATCGCCGTTCTTCCTCTCAGCCGCCAAATCGACCAGGGGGGCCGATCCCGCCTCGGTGCCGCCGATCTCGCGGGCATAGATGCTGGCTCCCAGATGGCCCTTGGTTTCGCCGACTACCAGCACAACCTCGCCCTCCTGTTCGAAGGCGATGCCGACGCGCTGGTCCAACTGGTCGATGACGCCCACCGCGCCGATGGCGGGGGTGGGCAGAATGGCTTGTCCGTTGGTTTCGTTGTAAAGCGAGACATTGCCGGAAACCACCGGGAAGTCGAGGGCCACGCAGGCCTCGCCCATGCCCTGGATGGCTTTCACGATCTGGCCCATGATCTCGGGCTTTTCGGGATTGCCGAAATTCAAATTGTCGGTGACGGCCAGCGGGCGCGCGCCCACGGCTGTCAGATTGCGCCAAGCCTCGGCCACCGCCTGCTTGCCGCCCTCATACGGATTGGCTTGGCAATAACGCGGCGTGCAGTCGGTGGTGATCGCCAGCGCCTTGTTGGCGCCATGCACGCGCACCACGCCCGCATCGCCGCCGGGGCGGCCTATCGTGTCGCCCATCACCATATGGTCGTACTGGCTGTAGATCCAACGCTTGGAGCACAGGTCGGGCGTGTTCAACAGCGTCTTAAGCGCTTCCAGCGGCGCTGCGGCCTTGACCGATTTGGCGTCGATGGGAGCGGCCAGCTTGGGTTCCACCCAGGGCCGGTCATATTCGGGGCTGGCCAGCGCCAATGGGTCGATGGGCAGATCGGCCACCACCTCGCCATGGCGCTTCAGCACCATATGTTTGGTGTCGGTCAGCACGCCCACGATGGCGAAATCCAACTCCCACTTGTCGAAGATCGCCTTGGCTATGTCTTCCTTGCCGGGCTTCAACACCATCAGCATGCGTTCTTGCGATTCCGACAGCATGATCTCGTAGGCGCTCATGCCCACTTCGCGCATCGGCACCTTATCCAGGTCCATCTCAATGCCAAGCCCGCCCTTCGACGCCATCTCGAAGGACGACGAGGTCAGGCCCGCTGCCCCCATGTCCTGGATGGCGACGATGACGTCGGTGGCCATCAGCTCCATGCAGGCTTCGATCAGCAGCTTTTCGGTGAAGGGGTCGCCCACCTGCACGGTGGGGCGTTTTTCTTCCGAATCTTCATTGAATTCAGCACTCGCCATGGTGGCGCCGTGAATGCCGTCGCGCCCGGTTTTGGACCCCACATAAACCACCGGATTGCCCACACCTGCGGCAGCCGAATAGAAGATGCGGTCAGCGGGAGCCAGGCCAACGGTCATGGCGTTGACCAGGATGTTGCCGTTATAGGCAGCATGGAAATCGCATTCGCCGCCCACCGTCGGCACGCCCACGCAATTGCCGTAACCGCCGATGCCCGACACCACGCCCGACACCAGATGGCGGGTCTTGGCGTGATCGGGCGAACCGAAACGCAGCGCGTTCATGTTGGCGACGGGGCGCGCCCCCATGGTGAAAACGTCGCGCAAAATGCCGCCCACACCCGTGGCGGCACCCTGATAGGGTTCGATGAAGCTGGGATGGTTGTGGCTTTCCATCTTGAAGATGCAGGCCAGCCCGTCGCCGATATCGATGACGCCCGCATTCTCGCCCGGCCCGCAGATCACCCAGGGTGCCTTGGTCGGCAAGGTCTTCAGCCATTTCTTCGAGGATTTGTACGAGCAATGCTCGCTCCACATGACCGAGAAAATGCCAAGCTCGGTCAGGTTGGGTTCGCGCCCCATGATTTCGAGAACCAGCTTGTATTCTGAATCGGACAAGCCGTGCTGCTTGATGACTTCGGGGGTAATCTGGCTCACTTCAAAGCCTCCAGCAGAGAATCGAACATCGGACGACCATCTGTGCCGCCCAACTCAGCCTCGGCCAATCGTTCGGGATGCGGCATCAAGCCCAGCACATTGCCTTGCATGTTGTAGACGCCCGCGATGTTGTTCAGCGAACCGTTGGGATTGGCGCTGTCCGTCAAATTGCCCTCTTCGTCGCAATAGCGAAAGGCGACTTGGCCTTCATCCTCAATGCGGGCCAGCATGTCGGAACTGGCGAAGAAATTGCCGTCGGCATGGGCGATGGGAATGCGGATCACTTGGCCCTTGCGGTACTTGCCAGCGAAGGCTGTGTCGTTGCGCGAAACGGTCAGATGCACGTCCTTGCAGCAGAATTTAAGGCCGCGATTGCGCATCAGCACGCCCGGCAGCAACCCCGCCTCGGTCAAAATCTGAAAGCCGTTGCAGATGCCCAGCACATGCACGCCCGCGTCGGCCCGGCGCTTGACCTCCTGCAGGATCGGCGAATGGGCCGCCATGGCGCCCGAGCGCAGATAGTCGCCGTATGAGAAACCGCCCGGCACCACGATGAGATCAAGGCGCGGCAGTTCGGTATCTCGGTGCCAAGCCATCAGGGGCTTGGTTCCGGTGACGGCCTCAAGACTGACCGCCACGTCGCGGTCGCAGTTGGAGCCGGGGAAGACGATGACGGCGGCTTTCAAGGGATTGGCCTCGAATCTGGGGAAAAACCGCCCCTTTCATAATGCCAAGCGCTGACTTTGGCAAAGGAAGCCGCGAAAACCAAGGAATCCAGCGCGTTAGAAGCGGGTCACGAGATCGATCAGCCAGTCGGGAAGCAGGGCTACGAGTCGGGTTTCCAGCGCCTTGTCCAGCCCGCTTAAGACCATGATCCCCACGAACAGCAATGCGCCGCCCAGGATCGGCTTGGCCAGGCGGCCCAGCACGGCCAGCCGGCGAACCCCGCCCCGAAAGACATAGGCCAGAAGAACCAGGGGCAATCCCGCCCCCAGGCCGAAAGCCAGCATGACCAGCCCGGCCCCGCCAGCACTTTCCGCCTGGGCGGCCAAACCGACGGCAGCCCCCAAGGTGGGGCCGGTGCAAGGCGACCAGACGGCGCCCAGCAGCAGCCCCAACAGGAACTGGCCGCCCAATCCATCCGGGGTGAAACGGGCCAGAAGATCGTTTCCGCCGCCGGTCAACGGGGCCAGCGCCACGGCAAAGCCTTGTTGCAAGGCAGGAACCAGCAAGACCAAGCCGAAAACGACCATCAGAATGGCCGCTCCACTGCGGACCAGCCCACTATCCAATCCCAGGGCGAAACCGAACAGCGCCAGAAAGATTCCCAGCACGGCGAACGAAAGGGAAAGGCCGCCCGCCAAAGCCAGCGGCCCCAGCCGATGCCCCCTGGCCGCGCCAGCGACCAGAACCGGCAGCAAGGGCAGGACGCAAGGCGAGAGCGTCGACAACGCCCCCGCCAAACTTGCCAGCCCCAGACTGCCCCAGCCGATCATCGCCTACATGCCCGTCGCCTTGTCGGTCAGGGCGCGGATTTTCGCGGGATCGGTTTCTCCGGTCGAACGACCGGTTTCCTGCTTGCCCTTGAAGACGATCAGCGTGCTTTGCATCTGCACGCCGAATTGTTTCAGCACGTCCTTGCGGCTGTCGAAATCGACTTCATAGACCACCAAGCCCGGCTTTTCCTTTTCGATCGCCGAGACGGTTGGTTTTTGCTTGGTGCAGGTTGGGCACCAGGGCGCGGTCACATGGATAAGAACCGGCTTTCCAGCCTCTTGATCGGCCATGAAAGCCTTGGCTTCATAGGGCGTCGCCGCCAACGCTTGCGCGGCCCCCATCAGCAGGACCGCCAGACTTGCCATGAATAATCTTGTGAACATTGGCCGAACTCCTCGCTATGGGCGGGCGAAATTGACCCTCTCCGTGATCCTGGTTCGATGGCCTTCCAAAAAGGTTACGGCTTGTTTTTAAGTTTTTTTCCCTGAACACTGGCGTGGATGCGCGCCAGCTTGGATCAGGAAAGGGAATGGGGTGCTCTGATGCGCCAAGCGCAAGAGGGCGACAAGCGGGCCTATGCCCGCCTGCTGGGCGAGGTCTCCCCCTTGCTGCGGACCATTGCCCTGCACAAGCGCTGCCCGCCCGATCTGGCCGAAGACATCGTGCAAGACACGCTGCTTTCCGTCCATACGGCCAGACAGACCTATGACCCTGAACGCGCTTTCATGCCCTGGCTGATGGCGATCTTCAGCCACCGCCTGATCGACCGGCTGCGCCGCGACTATCGTCTGCGCGCCAACGAAATCGCCTTCGACCCCTGGCATGTAACTTTCCAATCGCTGCCAGCGAAAGAGGAAGGGAATGCAAGACAGGCCGCCCGCGATGTGGCAGACGCGCTGGCCCAACTGCCAGCCGGACAGCGGCGCGCCTTGGAGCTGATGAAGCTGCAGGGGCTTTCGCTGAAGGAAGCCTCGGCTTTGACGGGGCGCAGCGTTCCAACCCTGAAAATCACCGTTCACAGGGCCATGACGCGGCTTAGGAACTATCTGGCCCAGAAGGAAGACGGCCATGCAGACCGATGACTTGATCGCCCAATTAAGCGCCGACCTTCGTCCGGTGGAAAGAATCGCCCCGCCCGAGCGACGCTTGGCGCTGTGGCTGTTGCTGGCCGTTCCCTATCTGGCCGTCATCATCGCCATCGATGGATTGGCCCCGGAACTGGGGCAACGCTTTACAGAGCCGGGCTTTCTTCTGGAACAGGCGGCGGCGCTGACCACCGCCCTGCTGGCGGGCTATGCGGCGCTCTGCCTCAGCGTTCCCGGACGCCCCAGCTGGATTTCCTGGCTGCCCCTGCTTCCCTTGTCGCTCTGGCTGGGATCGCTGGGTCAGGGCTGCTGGCAAAGCTGGCTGGCGCTGGGCGTCGGCGGCCTTGACCCCGGCAACGACATCACCTGCATTCCGTCAATCGCGCTGGGAAGTCTGGTTCCGGCGGCGGCCATGGTTTTCATGTTGAAACGCGGCCTGATCTTCGCG
This sequence comes from Alphaproteobacteria bacterium, assembly GCA_015231795.1. Classification (NCBI taxonomy): domain Bacteria; kingdom Pseudomonadati; phylum Pseudomonadota; class Alphaproteobacteria; species Alphaproteobacteria bacterium. Next base: position 41,732 of record JADGAX010000008.1, read on the forward strand.
CCGAAAAGCGCTCTGTTGCTGGCCGCCCTGGCCTCGGCGGGATTGGCCGAACTGGCGCTGCGCCTGCACCACCCGGTCGATGCCAGCCCGGTCGTTCTGGTCTGGCATGGCGGCATTATCTTCGCCATCGCCCTTCTGGGCCGCGCGCTGGGGCCTCGAATGCTGAGGCGCGCTTAGACCATTCCGATGGCTTGCATGTACAACTCGAGCAGCTCTTCCTGCTCGCGGCGATCCTGAGGATCGGATTTGCGGATGCGGATCAACTGGCGGATGATCTTGACGTCGAACCCGGCAGATTTGGCTTCGGAATAGACATCCTTGATGTCGGCGGCCAGGGCGGCCTTTTCCTCTTCCAAACGCTCGACGCGCTCGATGAAGCTCTTTAAGCGCTCGCCCGTGATCCCGCCCTTGTCGCCTGCCTTGCCCGTCATGATCCTGTCCTCCCGGATTGAAGGCCCGGAAGATAGCCCCCCCGCAGCCCTTCCCGCAACCCCCTGGTTTATGCCAATTTGCGTTAATCGGAAGCGATTAACGCAAGCCTCAAGCGCCGGGCGGGCGCTGCGCGCCCTTGGCTCTCGCTCGCCAGGAGGCTCGCGCGCGGGCTTTGCCCGCGTCCAAGCAGCAAAATTGCCGCTTGGTTAACTCCCCTTGCGGTTAAGGTTTTTTTCCCCATATCCCGGCCAAGAGGCTAATCTAGAGGGGTCTCGAGGCCGCTGCCTTTCAGGGTCCGAAACCCCGTCACGAGGAAAAGAGAATCATGGATCTCGAGAAATATTCAGACCGCTGCAAGGGTTTCATGCAGTCGGCTCAGATGCTGGCTTTGCGAAGCGGCCACCAATTGTTCACGCCAGAACATCTGCTGAAGGTGCTGCTGGAGGACCAGGAAGGGCTGGCCGCCAATCTGATCGGCGAGGCGGGCGGCGACGCCAAGGCGGCGCTGAAGGCGGTCGAGGCCGAACTGGCCAAAATTCCCAAGGTCGAGGGAGCGGGGGCCGGGCAAATCTACCTGACGCCCGAACTGGCCCGCGTTCTGAAAAGCGCTGAGACACTGGCCGAGAAGTCGGGCGACAGTTTCGTCACCGCCGAGCGCCTGCTGATGGCGCTGGCCATGGCGGCGGGCACCCCTTCGGCCAAGGCGCTTGGCGAAGGCAAGGTGACGGCGCATGCGCTGAACAAGGCCATCGAGAATGTGCGCAAGGGCCGCCAGGCCCATTCCGCCAGCGCCGAGAACAGCTATGACGCGCTGAAGAAATATGCGCGCGACCTGACCCAGGCGGCCCGCGACGGCAAGCTGGACCCGGTGATCGGCAGGGACGAGGAGATCAGGCGCACCATCCAGGTCTTGGCGCGCCGAACCAAAAACAATCCGGTGCTGATCGGCGAACCCGGCGTCGGCAAGACGGCCATCGTCGAGGGCTTGGCCTTGCGCATCGTCAATGGCGACGTGCCGGAAGCCTTGAAGGACAAGCAGTTGATGGTGCTGGACCTGGGCGCTTTGGTGGCCGGGGCCAAGTTCCGGGGCGAGTTCGAAGAGCGGTTGAAGGCAGTGCTGACCGAGACCACGGCGGCCGAAGGCAACATCATCTTGTTCATCGACGAGATGCATACGCTGGTCGGCGCAGGTGCTGCCGAAGGATCGATGGACGCCTCCAACCTGTTGAAACCCGCCTTGGCCAGGGGCGAGTTGCATTGCGTGGGAGCGACCACGCTGAACGAATATCGCAAGCATGTCGAAAAGGACGCGGCGCTGGCTAGGCGCTTCCAACCGGTCTTCGTGGATGAACCCACGGTGGAGGACACGGTCTCCATCCTGCGCGGCATCAAGGAAAAGTACGAATTGCACCATGGCGTGCGCATCGCCGACGGGGCCTTGGTCGCCGCCGCCACCCTGTCGGCCCGCTACATCACCGACCGTTTCCTGCCCGACAAGGCGATCGATCTGGTTGACGAAGCCTCGTCCCGCCTGCGCATGGAGGTCGATTCCAAGCCGGAAGCGCTGGACGAATTGGACCGGCGCATCATGCAGCTGAAAATCGAGCGCGAGGCTTTGAAAAAGGAACCCGACGCCGCCTCGAAGGATCGTTTGCAAAAGCTGGAAGGCGAGTTGGTCGGCCTTGAAAAGAAGGCGGCCGAAATGGCGGCCTCCTGGAAATCGGCCAAGGACGGACTGGCCAACGCCACCAAGATCAAGGAATTGCTGGAACAGGCCCGCATCGAAGTCGAGAAGGCGCAACGCGAAGGCAAGTACGAACGGGCGGGCGAACTGCTTTACGACCAGATTCCAAAGCTGGAAAAGAAGCTGGAAAAGATGGATGGCGGCGCCGACAAGGGCAGCTTGAAGGAAACCGTGACGCCCGAACTGATCGCGGGCGTGGTCTCGCGCTGGACCGGCGTGCCGGTCGATAAAATGCTGGAAGGCGAACGGACCAAGCTGCTGGCCATGGAAAAGAACCTGCAACGACGCGTCGTCGGCCAGGAAGAGGCGGTGATCGCCGTCTCGAACGCCGTGCGCCGCTCGCGCGCTGGTCTGGCCGATCCGCACCGGCCCATCGGCTCGTTCCTGTTCCTTGGCCCCACCGGCGTCGGCAAAACCGAACTGTGCAAGGCGCTGGCCGAATTCATGTTCGACGACGATTCAGCGCTTTTGCGCATCGACATGTCGGAATATATGGAGAAACATTCGGTAGCCCGCCTGATCGGAGCGCCGCCCGGCTATGTCGGCTATGACGAGGGTGGGGCTTTGGCCGAAGCCGTGCGCAGGCGTCCCTATCAGGTCATCTTGTTCGATGAAATCGAAAAGGCGCATCCGGATGTTTTCAACGTGCTGCTGCAAGTGCTGGACGATGGCCGCCTGACCGACGGCCATGGCCGAACCGTCGATTTCAAAAATACGCTGATCGTGCTGACCTCGAACCTGGGCGCCGACATTCTGGCCAACCAGCCGGAAGGCGAGGATTCCGCCGCCGTCAGGGAGCCGGTGATGGAAATGGTGCGCGCTTCCTTCCGCCCGGAATTCCTGAACCGCTTGGACGAGATCCTGCTTTTCCACCGGCTGGGCCGCGCCCATATGGACGGCATCGTCGATATCCAATTGGGCCGCCTGCGCAAATTGCTGGCGGATCGCAAGATCACGCTGGAGTTGGACAAGAAGGCCATCACATGGCTGGGAGACCAAGGCTACAACCCGGCCTATGGGGCCAGACCCTTGAAGCGGCTGATCCAGCAAGCGCTTCAGAATCCTTTGGCCGGATTGTTGCTGGAAGGAAGCCTGAAGGACGGCCAAAAGGTGAAGGTTGGCGTCAAGGGCGACGAACTGGACATTCACCCAGCATGACCTGTAAAATGGCGGCATGAGGCTTAATCGCATCTTGCCGCCATTCTCCCCAAAACGCCTAGCCGCATGGCTGGCGGTGGTTGCTTTGCTGATGCAGGCCGCTTTCGTGCCGCCGTCTTTTTCAGCCGCAGGCGCGCCTGACCAATTGATGGTCGATGCGCATGTTTTATGTTCCGGCGCCTCGCTTCCTTTGAGCACGCCAGACACCGGCAATCAAGATGGCTGCGCCTTTTGTCTGGCTGGCGCCTGCGCGCCCGTCATCGCGCTGACGGCCCCCACGGTTGAACTGCCCTTGCCAAGCGGGTCCGGCCATGCGCTGGGACCGGCGCCTGACATCGGCGTTGCGCAGTCGATCGCCTCTCATCCCCGCGCGCGCGGCCCCCCGCAGAACGTCTGATTTCCCCCATACGATCACGATCTATCCATTTTATCGGGAGTATCAGACATGTTGCGTACCTTGTTTCTGGCCACTGCTTTTTGCTTGGCCGCAATGACCGCCAATGCCCACGACTACAAGCTGGGCGATCTGACCATTCAGCACCCCTGGGCCAGGGCTTCGGCGGGCATGGCAGGTGCGGGCGGGGCCTTCTTCACCATCGTCAATGGCGGGGCCTCCGACAAGCTGCTCAAGGCGGAAGCCGACGTTTCCAAGGTGGTGGAGCTGCATACCCACATCAAGGACGGCGAAGTGATGCGCATGCGCCAAGTGCCAGACATCGACGTCGCAGGCGGAACGGAAACCAAGCTGGCCCCCGGCGGCTTGCATGTCATGCTGATCGGGCTGAAGGCTCCTTTGAAGGAAGGCCAGGTCTTTCCCATGACGCTGACTTTCGAAAAGTCCGGCACGGTCACGGTCGAAGTGCAGGTGCAGGGCGTGGCTTCCAGTACGCCAAGCCATGGCCCTGCGGTTCAGGAAAAAAAGCAGGAAATGCAGCACAAGAGCCACTAACGAAAATGGGCGGCAGGGTCAACCTGCCGCCCTTATTCTGTCGGCGCAAAACAATCTTACTGCACCGCGGCCATTTTTCCGAGCACAGCGGCATCGGCCATTTTGCGCTCGGTTTCGCGGCGCGCCTGATGGAACAGATCCAACTCCTTGCCCGCCAGCTTGCGGCCCGACGGCATCTTGATGCTTAAGGGGTTGACCTGATTGCCGTTGACCATCACTTCGTAATGAAGATGCGGCCCCGTCGACAGGCCGGTCGAGCCGACATAGGCCACCACCTGGCCCTGGCCGACGCGCTTGCCGGTTCTGACGCCCTTGGCGAAACCCGAAAGATGCGCGTAAGCGGTGGAGAATCCGTTGGCGTGGCGGATGCGCAGATAATTGCCATAGCCTTTGTTGACGCCCGCCATCTCGACCACGCCATCGCCCGCCGCCTGAATGGGTGCGCCATGGGGCAGGCCGAAATCGATGCCCTTATGCATGCGCGAATAGCCCAGGATCGGATGCCTGCGCGAACCGAATTTCGATGTGATGCGAGCGCCATCGGCTGGCGTGCGCAGCAGGGCCTTTTTCACACTCTCGCCCTTGTCGTTGAAATAATCGACCAGCCCATCGGCGGCCTTGAAACGATAGTAATGCAAGGGCTTGCCGGACAACGTCATCGATAGATAGTAAATGTCGCCATCCTTGACGGCATTGCCCTTCTCGTCGGTCCAGCGTTCGTAGAAGACTTGGAAACTGTCGCCTTCCTGGATGTCGCGTTGGAAATCGACGTCGTAGGACAGCACGCGCACCATGGTGGACAGAACATTATGGCCGATGCCCGCCTTGATCGCGGCGTCATACAGGCTGGAATCGATCCGCCCTTCGGCTCGCACAATTTCATGGCTCAAGGGCTTTAGGTTTTCCTTGGCGGAGAAACTTCCGTCCTCGCCGCGCGCCAGCTCGATCTTGCGCGCATAGTCAGGTTCGAAGGAAAGCCCCATGAAGCGCGATCCCCCCAACCCATCGGGAGTCGGCTGGAACGTCACTTCGATTTGCTGCCCGCTTTTCAGATCGCGGGGATTGAACATTTTGCGCAGCGCGCCGATGGCGGCATGCGCCTCGCCCGCCTCGGCGCCTTCATCGATTAGAATCTGGGCCAACGTGTCGCCCGGCTCGACGGCCAGCAGACGAACCATCGGCAGAAGAACCTCTTCTTCCAGCAAACTGTCGCCATTGAGGGTGCCCGCGCCAAGCTGGGTTTTGGAATATTCGCCGTCCAGCAGGGCAGCACCCGCGCCCTGGACCCGCCCGCCCGTGCCGGGATCGATGAAAAGAAGCGCCGTCGCCGTCAGAAAGGCCAGTCCAAGAATGCCCCGCCGGACAAGTCGCCCCGTTTCCATGCCAACCTCTTCCCCTTGCTTCTCTTCTTATGACGGTAAAAATGCGGGAATTAGCCCAAGCTGTCAACCGACACATTGATTCCGAACGATAATTTATTCACAGCCCCGCAGGCTATGCAGGCCTCATATGGGAATTTAGACCTTTTTGCGGGCCAGATAACACATGGCGATTGTGTTGAATTAGTACTAATACGTGGTTGTAGTACCATGATATATGCAGAAAATCAATTCGGTGGACTTGGTTTCGCATGTACATTAGGGTTTGTCAGGATTTGCCATACACACGACCATGTAAAATACCGCATTCAACTAAATTGCTGCGTATTTTTCAAAATAAAGGGGAGATCCAATGAAACATCCAACGTCACTCGATTCAACCATGCCCAGGCGCGCTTTGCTGGCGCGTGGCGCCAAGCTGGCGGGCGCTTGCGCAGCGCTGGCGGCCTTCGGCCCCCTGGCGCTGATCCCTGGCAAGGCCTTGGCCCAGGCCAAGGGCATTCAACCCGAGGAGAGCCTGCAACAGACCATGGACCGATTGTTCGGCAAGCGCCCGATCAAAGAGGCTGGCAACGTCTTCGAATTCAAGATTCCCATGATCGCCGAGAACGGATCGGTGGTCGCCGCCCGCGTCGAGGTGAAAGGGACGATGACCAAGGACAAATACGCCAAGGCCATCTACATCATCGCCGACAAGAACCGCCGGCCGCTATCGGCCAAATACACCTTCACGCCCGATGCGGGCGGGGCGCTGGTGGGCACCAATCTTCGCCTTGGCGACACTACCAACGTGCGGGCCGTGGTCGAAATGAGCGACGGCAGCCTTTATCAAGCCATCCAGGAAGTGCGCGTGACCGTCGGCGGTTGCGGCGGCTGACCCCGCCCCATCGTTCCGCCAACGCCACATCGCATCGTCAAGGAGAACAATCATGGCCGAAGTCAAGATCCGCCTTCCCAAAACCGTCGCCAAGGGCGAAGTGATCGCCGTTCGCGCGCTTGTGACCCATCCCATGGAAGTCGTCGAGCGCGGCAAGGACGGCAAGGTCATCGAGAAAGTCTACAACTTCATTCACACCGTCACGGTCACCTTCAATGGCAAGACCATCATGACGGGCGAAATGACCCAGTCCCTAAGCGCCAATCCTTTTGTGGAATTCCCGCTCAAGGTCAACGAACCCGGAAAACTCGTCATCACCTTCGAGGACACGACGGGCGAGAAGCACATCGGCGCGATCGACGTCGCGTTCTGACGCAGACCCGAAAAAAAATCATGGGGAGGCCAACATGCATCAATGGACATCCTGGCGATCTTTCGCCATTGCAGCCGGGTCGGCACTGATCGTCGCCGCCTGCGCCACCGCCGTTCCCGAATGGACGTCGCAGGCGATCAAGGAATCGGCGGCGCCCTTGGAAATGAAGGACGGCAAGCAGGTTCAGATTCGCTACAACGAAGGACCCTACAGCCCCTTTGCCGCCATCGACTGGTCGAAATACCGCACCTACGCCTACAATGAAACGATCCCGCAGCCGCCCGTCGTCAAGGCTGCGATGCCCAAGGACGTCAAAGGCGACGTCGAGAAGGGCAAGAAGCTGTTCCAAAACCGCAACAAGGCGCCCTGCACCGGGTGCCATGTGGTCAGGGACGATATCTGGCCGATGGGCAATGTCGGCCCCAATCTGTCCCATTTCGCCGAAAAGAAATTCAAGGACGAATTCGTCTATCAGATGATCTACGACATGCGTTCGGTGAACGAAGACAGCCACATGCCGCCCTGGGGCACGTCGGGCGCCTTCACGCCCGAAGAAATCGTGCATCTGGTGGCCTATCTGCAAACCCAGAAAGGACCCGACGTCAAGCGCAAGGACCCCAATATCGACCCGTCCACGCGCTATGTCTCGGAAGGGTTTGGCGACAATCTCGACCCCACCAACAATCCGGCCATCGCCATGGCCGAAAGCGCTGCCGCCAAGGTCTGGAAAAAGGCCGGAACGAACGGCAAGACCTGCGAGTCTTGCCATGCGGGCGGACCAGCCAAGATGGTCGGCGTCGCCACCAAATGGCCGCGCTTCGTGAAAACCTATGATCGCACCATGGCGATCGAGGATTTCCTGGGGCCGCACAGCAAGGACACGATGGGGGCAAACAGCCTGCCCGCCCAAGGGACTGACAACATCCTGACCGCGACCGCCATCAAGATGGCGTCCAACGGGATGAATCAGAACATCGACATGTCGACGCCCGAGATGAAGGCGGCACTCGAGCGCGGCAAGGGGTCTTTCTACAACCGGGTCGGCCAGCGCAATCACGCCTGCGCCGACTGCCACACGCCGGAAAGAGGCGGCGGACATTTCCTGGGCGGGCGCATGCTGCCCCAGGTTACGATGCCGATGAACCTGCATTTCCCCACCTACCGCACCAACTTCGCCAAAGTGTGGGACATCAGGAAGCGCTTCCAATGGTGCACCCTGCCGCTGGGCATGAACTTCATCCCCGGCGATTCGATCGAATATGCGGAACTCGAGCTTTATCTGGCCTCATTCGGCCAGGGCAAGCCAATCCGCGTCCCCGGTCTGGGTCACTAAAGGATATGCTCTCTTTCCTTCGTCATTGCCGGGCTTGACCCGGCAATCCATGGACCCCCGGGCCAAGCCCGGGGGTGACGACGGGGGACGAAACTTTCCCATGCCCTACCGTTAATTGGAGGCATTCATGGACGAGGTATCACGGCGCGACTTTCTCGCCCTGGCCGGCGTGGCGGCGGGCGCATCCCTGATCAGCGGACGCGGCATCGGTGCCGAAATGAAACCTGAGAACCTGACCGATTTTCAGGCGATGGGCAATGTGACGCTACTGCACATGACCGACAGCCACGCCACGCTGCTGCCCGTGCATTACCGAGAACCGGACAGTCTGTACGGCGTGGGCGCCGAAGCGGGCAAGCCGCCTTATCTGACAGGAAAAACCCTGCTCGACCATTACGGCTTCAAGCCGGGGTCGCCGGAGGCGCACGCCTACACGCATCTGTCCTTCACTGAATTGGCGCGGCAATACGGACCCATGGGCGGCTATGCCCATATCGCCGCCCTGGTCAATCGCGTCAAGACGGAACGCCCCGGCAAGGTGCTGCTGCTGGACGGCGGCGACACCATCCAAGGGTCGGCCACCGCGCTGTGGACGCAAGGGCGCGACATGATCGACGTCGTCAACCAGCTTGGCGTCGACGTTTTCTCGCCGCACTGGGAGTTCACATACGGCATCGACAAGGTGCGGGAATATTTCGGCGACGCCGAAAAGCAAGGCGTCTTCAAGGGCGATTTCGTGGCCCAGAATGTGCGCGACACCCAATGGCGGGAACCGGTCTTCAAACCCTATACGGTGCGCGAAACGGGCGGCGTCAAGATCGGCGTCATCGGCCAGGCCTTTCCCTACACGCCGATTTCGCATCCGCTGCGCTTCGTGCCCGACCTGACCTTCGGGATCGAGGAGGGACGGATTCAAGAGCTGGTCGACGAGCTGCGCAACAAGGAAAAAGTGGATGTCGTCGTTCTGCTCAGCCACAACGGCTTCTCGGTAGATTGGAAACTGGCCGGGCGCGTCAAGGGCATCGACGTCATCCTGGGCGGCCACACGCATGATGCGCTGGCCCAGCCTGTAAAGGTCGGCAACACGCTGGTCATCCAATCGGGCGCGCACGGCAAGTGGCTGTCGCGCCTGGACCTCGACGTGAAGGACAAACGCGTGCGGGGCTGGCGCTACAAGCTGATCCCCGTTCTTTCGAACGCCCAGCCTTCCGATCCGGCCATGGCCAAGCTGATCGAAACCATCCGCGCCCCCTTCAAGGACAAATTGTCCGAAAAGCTGGCAGTGTCGGAATCATTGCTGTGGCGGCGGGGAAATTTCAACGGCCCCTTCGACGAAATCATCCTCGACGCCTTGATGAAACATTACGACGCCCAGATAGCCTTCTCGCCCGGCTTCAGGTGGGGCATCAGCATTCTGCCCGGCCAGACGATCACCCAAGAAGACGTCTTTACCCATACCGGCCTGACCTATCCCAACACTTGGTCGCGCGAACTTTTAGGGGCCGAGATCAAGCATGTCATGGAAGATGTGGCGAACAACCTGTTCCATCCCGATCCCTATGCCCGCCAGGGCGGCGACATGGTGCGCGTGGGCGGGGTCAGCTACGCCATCGACCCCAAAAAGCCGATGGGCCAGCGCATTTCCAACATCATGGTGGCGGGCAAGCCTCTGGACCAAGCCAAATCCTACAAGGCGGCGGGCTGGGCTTCGATGCAGGAGATGAAAGGCCCGCCTTGCTATGACGTGGTCACGGCCTATCTGCGCGGACAGGGCAAGGTTAGGATCGAAGACCGCAACCGCGTGCAGTTGATCGGATAGGAGAAAGCCCATGAAACGGCGCGCCGTCTTGACAGGCCTGGCGGGCATCCTGGCCGCGGGCGTTTCGCCCCTGATCCTAAGCCGCCCTTCGGCGGCGGACCTGACCGGCAAGAACAAGCGCGTGGTCATCGCTGGCGGCGGCGTCGCCGGATGCAAGACGGCGGTCGAATTGCGCCGCTTGCTGCCGGACGCCGAGATTCTGCTGGTGGAACCGCAGCCCAGCTTTTTTTCCGGCCCGGCCACGCTTGATTGCGTTTTTGGACGCAGACCCTTCGCCGACGCCATGCGCGGCTACGAGCTGTTGTCCGCCAAGGGGATCAAGATCATTCGCGGCCAGGTTCTGGGGGCCGACATGAAAAAGAACATGGTGGAGACCAGCAAAGGCTCGTTCGTCTATTCCGCCTTGGTGGCGGCCAGCGGCATCGAACTTGCCACTGAAACGATCGACGGCTTGCAGGCCGATCCCGAAGCCAATCTGTCGCTCTACGACCGCCAGGCCCTGTCCAAGCTGCATACCCGCCTGTTCGCCTTCAAGGGCGGCAACATCGTCGTCAGCGCGCCGCCGGGCGCCGTAAAATGTTCGCCAGCCCCCTACGAATATGTCTTGCTGCTGGCTCATCATCTGAAATCGCGCAACCTTAAGGGCAAGGTGGTGCTGATCGATGATCGGCCCAATCCGCAGCCCCAACTGGTGGCCGATGGTTTCAGCGCTGCCTTCGGCGCCTTCGGCCCCTATATCGATTACGTCTTTCAAGAAAGCGTGGCCCGCGTCGACGTCAAGAAGCGCGAGGTGGAAACCAGCATGGGCGATAAAATCCCCTATGATCTGCTGTCGCTGATTCCGCCCAACAAGGCAAGCAAGCTGGTCGCCAAGCTAGGCATTCAAGGATCGAATGACAGCTTTGCCGATGTCGATCCTCTAACGCTGCGCAGCAAGGTGAACGAGGCGGTCTTCGCCCTGGGCGACGCGGCGCGCACCCCGTATGGCTTTAGCGCCGCCGCCGCTTTCGAAAGCGCTGTCCTGTGCGCCAAGGGCGTGGCCGGTCAACTTGGCGTCAAGCAGCCCGACATAACCCAAGACAGCCCTGCCCGCGTGCAAACCGCCTGCTATCCCTATCTGTCGCCCGATCTGGCGATGCGCTCGATTTCGCGCTATGCGGTGCATCTGGACAAGGGCGCTTTGAAGCTGCACTCTGATCCCGACGCCGAGGCCAAGGGCACGCCCGACAACAAGGCCGCCCGCCTGAAATGGGAGCGCGACATGCTGGCATCGATCTTTGGCTGACGAGGTCTTGCGATGAAGAACATGCTGCTGATTCTGGCCCTGGCCTTCGCAACCTTCCCAGCAGGGGCGGGCGAGTTGGTGATGTTCGGCTTCGAAGGCTGCCCCTATTGCGCCGCCTGGGAGCGCGATGTCGGCCAACATTACGCCAGTACCGACGTGGCGGCGCTCCTTCCGCTAAGACGCATCGACATCAAGGCGGAACGCCCCAAGGGCTATGAGAAGATCGAAGGCGTGCGCCTGTCGCCGACCTTTGTGATCATGGCCTGCAAGGAAGAGGTCGAGCGCATCCAGGGCTACCGCGATTCGGGCACCTTCTGGGACCTGATGGATATGGCCGCCGCCAAGGCAAGAGCGCGCGAAGCTCAGGCCAAGTGCTGACGCGAACCGGCGCTGGCAAGGCGCAAGATCAAGTAGCCAGCCGCAGCCGAGGCGAATGACCCCAGCAGCACGCCAAGCCTAGTCGCATTCAACTGGCTGTCGTCGGCGAAGGCCAGGGTTCCCACGAACAGGCTCATGGTGAATCCGATGCCGGTCAGAACGGCAACGCCGTAGAATTGCATCCATGTCGCCCCTGTCGGCAACCCTCCCAGCCGCAACTTGATTGCCAGCCAGGACAATCCGACGACTCCCGCCTGCTTGCCCACAAACAATCCCAGCGCCGTGCCCAGAGTTACGGGATGAACCAGGGCGTCCAGCCCCAAACCATCCAGGGGGACGCCCGCATTGGCCAAGGCGAACAGCGGCAAAATGCCGAAAACGATCCAGGGATGCAGGGAATGTTCGATTTGTTCCGAAGGATTGGGGCGCGGCAGAATCAAGCCGACGGCAACGCCCGCCAGCGTGGCGTGGACGCCCGACTTCAATACGCAGACCCACATGAAGGCGCCCAGCAGCACATAGGGGGCGATGCGCCTGACGCCCAAGAGATTCAACAGAATCAGGCCAACCAGCCCCACTCCCGCCAGCCCCAGCGACAGGGCCGACAGGTCTGCCGTGTAGAAAATGGCGATCACCACGATGGCGCCCAAATCGTCAAGGACGGCCAGCGCCAACAGAAACACCTTCAACGATACGGGAACGCGGGTACCCAGCAGCGAAAGCACGCCCAGCGAAAAGGCGATGTCGGTCGCCGACGGAATGGCCCAACCGCCCAAAGTTTCCGGGGTCTGCCAGTTGAACGCGGCATAGACCGCAGCCGGAACCGCCATGCCACCCACGGCGGCCACGGCAGGCAGGGCCGCCTTTCGCATGTCGTTCAGTTCGCCGGCCATCACTTCTCGCTTGATCTCAATGCCGACCAGCATGAAGAAGACGGCCATCAAGCCGTCATTGACCCAATGCAGCAGAGTTTTGGACAGGGCGTAATCGCCCACCGAGAACGAAATCTTGAGGGCCAGCAGGTCTTGGTAAAGCCCTCCCCAGGACGAGTTGGCCCAAACCATGGCCAGCGCTGCGGCGGCGGCCAGGAAGAATCCCCCCGCCGATTCCTGACGCAAGAAGTGCATGATGCTTTTCACGGCGATTGTCCCTTCCTTCCAAGGGGGAGATATAGACTTTTTGTGCCGCAAGACAAGTTCGTGACTACCGCTATGCCGCCAATCCACCCTGGCCACCAAACGGGGGATAGGATGTCGATGGAGTTGCACCCCCACGTAATACCACTTACAGTGGTTGCCCTGGAGCGCCCTGGGGGCGTTCATCTTAAGGGGGGATTTTCATGTACGACGCCAATCCGCAAACTGGCTCTAAGCCATTCGGCAGGGCGCCCGGCCCGCCCATGGGTTTCGTCTTTTCCGGCACCGCCTCGGAATATTTCAGCATCTGGATCGTCAATCTGATCCTAAGCTCCCTGACTCTGGGCATCTATTCGGCCTGGGCCAAGGTGCGCAACAATCGCTATTTCTACGGCAGCACCTCGCTGGACGGCGCCTGCTTCGAATATCACGCGACGCCGATGCAAATTCTGAAAGGCCGCCTGATCGCCTTTGCCCTGATCCTCGTCTACGCCATCGCGGGCAATCTTGTTCCCCCGCTTGGATTGGTCCTTGGCCTTGCCTGGCTTTTCCTGGTTCCAGTGGTGATTAATTTAAGCCTGCGCTTCAACGCGCGCATGAGCAGTTATCGCAATGTGCATTTCGATTTCGAAGGTTCCTACGGCAAGGCCTTCCTGGTCTTCATTCTTCTACCGATTGTCGCCCTTGTTTCGCTAGGACTTCTTGCCCCCTATGCTCATCGTGAGACCTCGCGCTATCTGGTTCAAGGCTATCGCTTCGGGGGCAAGTCCTTCAATGCCGACCTCCCCGTCGGCGGCTTCTATAAAATATATCTTCAGGCATTCGGCCTGCTGCTGGCACCGGTGATTGTCCTGTTCATCGTTTGGGGTCTTGGCGACATGGCCAGTCTTGATGAAATGGCGGCGATCATTCCTCTGGCCTTTTACGCCATCATCTTGCTGCTGGCTCCTTTCGTCCGCGCCAAGGCGCGCAATCTGATCTTCAGCCACGCCTCGCTTGAAGGTGGACATCGCTTTTCCTCCAGCCTCAACCCCTGGCGCTACGCCTGGATATCAGCCAGCAATCTTGTCTTGATGGTTCTTAGCCTGGGCTTTCTTCTGCCCTGGGCGCGCGTTCGCATGGCCAGATACATGGCCGACAGCACGGCGGTCATTCCGGCTGGCGACCTGTCGGGCTTCGTGTCGCAGCTTGCCGTCAATCAGCAATCCTTCGCCTCGGAGATGGCCGACATGGCGGATGTGGACATCGCCTTGTGACGGAGCGCTTGAAAGGCTGGCTGTACGAGGAAAACAGCTCGCAGCGGCGCGACGTTTTTGTGGACATCGATGATGGCGGATCGCTTCGCCTGGGCGGCCAAGCGCTGTGTTCCTGGCTGGCGGTAACGGTTTCGGATCGCATCGGCCAGATCCCGCGCCGCCTACGCCTGCCAGATGGCCGCGTGCTGGAAACGCAAGACAACGAAGCCGTCGACCGGCTGGAAATCCGCTTCAACCGCCAAGCCAGCGCCCGCTTGTTGCATCGCTTGGAATCGCGCTGGCGTTGGGCGGCGGCGGCCCTGGCCGCCACCGTTCTTCTAGGCTGGCTGACCGTTGTTTACGGCATCCCACTCGCCGCCAACCGGCTGGCCTTCGCCCTGCCGCAATCGCTGCTGACCATGGCCAGTCAGCAGACGCTGGAAGCCTTCGATCAACTGGCCTTCCACCCTTCCATGTTGGAGGAGAAACGCAGGGCTGAAATAGAGGCCCTGCTGAAACGGGCCGCCAAGGCCGCCGACAGCGACCATCACTACCGCCTTGCCCTGCGCGATGCGGGCAAGATCGGCGCCAACGCCTTCGCGCTTCCCGATGGCACCATCGTCATGACGGATCAACTGGCGGACCTGGCCGAAAGCGATCTGGAAATCTTAGCCGTGTTCGCCCATGAAATCGGCCATGTGGAAATGCGCCACGGCATGCAGCGCATGGTGCAAAGCTCGGCCATGGCTGCCATGGCCCTGTTCGTCTTGGGCGACGTGTCGGACGTGCTGACCGCCCTGCCCGCCATGCTGTTGGAATCGGCTTATTCGCGCGACTTCGAACGCGAAGCCGATCTGTTCGCCGTCGCCTTGATGCGAAAACTGTCCTTGCCGCCAGCCCATCTGGCCGCCTTTCTCGAGCGGATGGAGAAGGCGGAAGGGCAGACCTCGGCCCCGGCTTGGCTGTCCACCCATCCCCCAACGCCGGATCGGCTGCGCCTGATCCGCGAGGCGGATGCGCTACAGCGCCCCTAATTCGGTAACCCTATACCGAATTTATTGCATTGGCCGGTGGCCCAAGCTACAGTTTCGCCATGAGCCAACCAGCCCAGCCCCTGAAGAACAAGCACGCCGCCATTACCGGTGGCGGGCGCGGCATTGGGGCGGCGATTGCCGACTCCCTGGCCAGCCAGGGAGCCAATCTGACCTTGCTGGGCCGCAATGCCGATGCCTTGGAAAGTGCTGCGGCAGGCCTTCGCTCGCGCCATGGAATTGAGGTTTGCGCGTCAGCCGCTGATATCGCAGACGAGGCGCAGGTCAAAGCCGCCTTCGCCCAATGCATGGACCAGCAAGGACCGGTGGACATTCTGGTCAACAATGCGGGCATCGCCCTGTCCGCCCCCTTCATGAAAAGCGACGCCGCATTCTGGAAAAAAATTCTGGATGTCGATCTGATGGGCGCCGTTTTTGCCGCACAGGCCGTGCTGCCCGGCATGCAAAAGGCCAATTGGGGGCGCATCGTCAATATCGCCTCCACCGCCGGGCTGACCGGCATGGCCTATATCGCCGCTTATTGCGCCGCCAAACATGCGATGGTCGGTTTCACCCGCTCGCTGGCCATCGAATTGGCCAAGACAGGCGTTACCGTCAACGCCGTCTGTCCGGGCTATACCGACACCGACATCGTCGCCCAATCGCTCGATACGATCACCGCCAAGACCGGGCGCTCGCGCGACGAGGCCCTGGCCCAATTGCTGGCCCACAACCCGCAGGGCCGACTGGTGCAACCCAGCGAGGTGGGGGGCACGGTGGCTTGGCTGTGTTCCGACGCCGCTAACTCGGTCACCGGCCAGAGCATCGTTCTGGCGGGCGGCGAACTGATGCCGTAAACTTGGCGCATGCGCCGCCTGTTTGCCGCCCCCCCGTCTTAGGAATTCTCTGGGCGGCATCGTCGGCAGCGGCCACTTTTACTAAGAAAAATGGCCGCAACTACAAAGAGTTAAAAGAATTAGTCGGCGGCAAACGTAAACTTTCCCGCCGATCATCAAGTATTAACACGCCTTGAGCCGTCTCGGCGCTTTTCGAAATCCGCTCATCTTGCTATTCTTCCTTTTGGGTGGTGGCCGCCGGTCTTGCAATGGATCGGCGTCGCTTCAGGAGTTCTGAAGCGGAAGCGAGGGATGTGTTATGCGTTTTGTTAATAAGTTGGGCCTGGCGGCGTCTTGCCTGATCGCCAGCCTACTGGCGGCGTTTCAGGCAAACGCCCAAACCGCTCCGTTGGATGTCGGCATTTTTCCGCACTTAAGCGTGCGCACCCTGATGGAGCGTTTCCAGCCCCTTCGGGATCATCTGGAGCGCAGCCTGCAAAGGCCGGTGACGTTCGTAACCGCTCCCGATTTCCAAACTTTCGTCGAGCGAACGCAGGCCAAGCAGTACAGCTTTGTCATTACGGCGCCGCATTTCGCCCGCTTGGCGCAATTGAAGGCGGGATACCGCCCCCTGCTGCAACCGAAAAGCTCGATGCGGGGCGTCTTTCTGGTGTCCGCCGCGGCGCCGATCTTCAAACTGGCCGATCTGAAGGGGCGCAAGATCGCAACCCCCGACCGTCTGGCCGTGGTCACGGCCATGGGCGAAGACGCCTTGCAGGCGGAAGGCGTCAAGATTCCAACTGACGCCGCCCTTCTTGCCCTGCCCTCGCACAACGCGGCCGTGCTGGCCCTCAAACACGGCCAAGCCGATGCCGCCTTGATCTCGGAATTGCAGTTCCTGCAAATGAAAGCCGAGGAGCGGGCCGAACTCAGGCCCATTGCGACCACCAAAACCTTGCCCATGCCGCTTATCTTCATGGCCGGGCCGGATATGCCCGGAGCGGAAGCGCAGGCCATTGGAAACGCCATCCTCGATTTTGCGAAGACGGAAGAGGGCAAGCGCTTTTTGGAGACGACCCGCTATCAAGACATCGAGCCGACGTCCGAGGCGGAAATGAAACAGCTTGACCCCTATCTTCCGGCGCTTGAACGGGCGTTGAGCGAGAAGCCATGAGCGGCGTTTGCAAGTGGTGCCGTTTGGGCGTGAAGATTCTGTCGGCCAGTCTGGCCATCGAAATCCTCATGCTGCTGCTTTTGCTGGCCAGCACCAGCGCCGTGTCCAATTCTCGCCTGGAATCATTGTTCCATTTGCGCCTGGACGAGGTTGGCAAATTGTTCAACGCCTCGCTGTCCGGCCCCTTGGCGTCGCAAGACCTGGCGACCCTGCAAGACGTCTTGGATGCGCTGCGCAACGAAGACGCCATCAGCTATCTCGTGGTGGTGAACAATCGCGGCCAGCGCGTGGCCGCCAGCGGTTGGGCGGAAAGCAAGGAATTGCCGCAGCCCATGGCCAAACCGATCATCGGCAAGCGTTTCGACGCGTCATTGCCGATCACGCTGGCGGCATCGCGCTACGGCACGCTCCACTACGGCGTCGAAACCGTCCTGCTGGCCGAAGCGCAGCAAACCTTGCTGGCCAGAGGCGCCTTGATCGCCGGTCTTGAAGTCCTGCTTTCGGCCATTGCGCTTTCGCTGATCAGCCTGCTTCTGACCCGCCGATTGGTGCGCCTGAGCGAGGCGGCGGAAACCATCGCCAAGGGCGATCTGTCGATCCGGGTTCCGGTGGGCGACAAGGACGAGGTGGGAAAGCTGGCCGTCAGTTTCAACGCCATGGCCGACGCCCTCTACGCCCGCATGCGCGCCCTGGCCTTGAGCGAGGAGAAATTCTCCAAGGCCTTTTCAGGCAGCCCGGACGCCATGATCATTACGGATTCCGAAAGTCATATCCTGGACGTCAACGCTGCCTTCGAACGCATTTTCGCGATGCCGCGCCGCGAGGCCTTGGGCGCCTCGATTTCCGTTCTGTGCGCCACCGACTGCACCCAAGCTCTGGACAACATCATCAACTCTCCCGAATCCATCAGCGGCAGCGAAGTGGTTTTGACCAGGGGCGACGGCAAAACGCTGTCTTGCCTGATTTCATCAGACAATATCGAACTGGCGGGATCTGCCTGCCGCATTTCGATCCTGCGCGACATTTCAGCGCGCAAGGAGATCGAGGCGGCCCTTGAGCGCTCGAACCACGATCTCGAGCAATTCGCCTATGTGTCTTCGCACGATCTGCGCGAACCTTTGCGGATGGTCAGTTCCTATGTCAGCCTGCTGGAGCGGCGCTATGCCGACAAGCTGGACGACGACGCTCGCGAATTCATCGCCTACGCCAAGGATGGCGCCGAGCGCATGAACCGCCTGATTCTCGATCTTCTGGACTATTCCCGCGCCACGCGCGACGACAAGCCCTTTGCCGCCTTCAATCTTTCATCGGCGCTTCAAGGCGCTTTGGACAATCTGCAATTGCTGATCGTCGAAAGCCATGCCACGGTCACGATCGACGGCGCGCTGCCGCAGGTGGCGGGCAACATCACCCAGATCACCCGCCTGTTTCAGAATTTGATCGGCAATGCGATCAAATATCGCTCGCCAGACCGGCCGCTGGTCATTTCCATCAAGGCAGCGCCTGGCGATCATCAATGGACGATCTCGGTCGCCGACAACGGAATCGGCATAGACCGGCAATATTTCGAACGCATCTTCATGATCTTCCAGCGCCTGCACGGTCGCGGCGTCTATGAAGGAACGGGGATCGGTCTGGCCGTGTGCAAACGCATCGTCGAACACCACAAAGGACGCATCTGGGTCAAATCGGAGCCAAATCTTGGCAGCGTCTTCATGTTCACCCTGCCCGCCGTCGACGGCGCGCCCTGATCAGCCTTCGCGATCTTCCGCCAAGGCGTCTAGGCGCGCCTGCGCCAAAGCCCAGTCGCAAAAGGCCCTGACCTTGGGCCGTTTGGCCGCCCCTTCCGGATAGACGACATAGAAGGCGAAATTCTTGGGCATCGGCACTTCGAAGGGAATGATCAGCCGCCCTTCCTCGATGTCTCTGCGAATGACCGCTCTGCGCGCCAGGGCGACGCCCGCCCCTTCGACGGCGGCCTGGATCGCTTCGGCCCCGGTGCCGAAACGCATGCCGCGATCAGGGTCGATCTCCTTCACGTCCGCCGCCGTCAACCAAATGCGCCAACTGTCCGGCTCGACCAGATCATGCAGCAGCGTATGGCCGGCCAAATCCTCGGGCCGCTTCAAGGCGACAGGGCCGTTCATCAGCTTCGGACTGGCGACGGGCACGCTTTTCGCCTGAAACATGCGATGCGCCGCTAATCCAGGCCAAACGCCCTGCCCGTGGCGAATGGCGACATCCACGCCGTCGCGCACGAAATCTGCCAGTTTGGGCGTGCTGACCAAGCGCAGCTCGATCTCGGGATGGGTTTCCTGCCAAGCGGGCAATCTGGGGATCAACCAGCGCGACAGGATGGTGGGCGAGATGCTGACATTCAACACGCCCTGGCGATCCTGGTCTTCCATCAAACGCCTGGTGGCGCGCTCGATCGCTTCGAAAGCCTCCCTCAGGACGGGAGCATAGCTTTCCCCCGCCGGGGTCAGTTCCAAGGCGCGCGTCAGGCGCATGAACAGGGGTTGGCCCAGAAAATCTTCCAGCGACTTCACCTGATGGCTGACCGCCGCCTGGGTGACGTGCAGTTCCTCGGCGGCCCTCGTAAAGCTGAGATGCCGGGCAGCGACTTCGAAAGCCCTGAGCGAGGTCAGGGGCGGCAAGCGGGCCATGGATTAGTTTTCCTTATTTGTTTCTCGCAATTATCGTCGTTTGTACGCGGCTAATCGCAGGCGCATAAATCAACATAACTTATGGATTGGTCCAGGCCAAGCCCTTTTGACAGGAGAGTTCAATGACCCGTTCCCTTCCCGCTTTCTTTTCCCTGCTGACCCGCTGGCATGAAAATGCCCAGGGCCGGGCCAGACTGGCTCGTCTGCCCGAGGGCGCGCTCAAGGACCTTGGCCTATCTAAAGCCAGCGCCTGGGCGGAAATTCAAAAGCCGTTCTGGAAGGCGTAACCGCCATGGGCAAGACAGCCAAGACGACTCCGCCGCTCCCCGTCAGAAGCGCGCTCGACATCCCGGTAACCAAACTGCGTTGAAGAGGACAAGCCAAAG
The DNA here is from genome assembly GCA_015231795.1 of Alphaproteobacteria bacterium. Taxonomy (NCBI): domain Bacteria; kingdom Pseudomonadati; phylum Pseudomonadota; class Alphaproteobacteria; species Alphaproteobacteria bacterium. The sequence continues at coordinate 61,923 of JADGAX010000008.1, forward strand.
GGCTATTTGATGATGCATGCCGTCTTCTCCACCCCGCCCCGGCCTGTTCTGGTTTCGCCGCGACCTGCGCCTTGAAGACAATGCCGCCCTGTCGCTGGCGGCCAAACACGAGGGCGGCTTGGCCTTGATCTATGTCCTGGATCCAGGCCAGGACCGCTCAAACGCCGCGCATTGGTGGCTAAAACGAAGCCTGGCCGCCCTGAATGCCGATCTGGCAAGGCTGGGGCAAAATTTGTTCGTCTTCGAAGGATCGCCGCTTGAGGTCATTCCCGCCCTGGCCAAGCGGATCGATGCCGGGCGGGTTCTGTGGAATCTGGTCTTCGAACCCGAATCTCGCGAGCAAGACGCCCTGTTGGAAGAAAAACTGAGGGCCAGCGGCGTCGAGGTCGAGACCGGGCAATCGTCGCACCTATTCCCGCCAGGGACAGTCTTGAACAAAAGCGGCCAGCCCTTTCGCGTCTTCACGCCCTTCTGGAGAAGCTGCCGCCAATATCTGCCCATCCCGCGCATAGCGCCTGCTCCCAAGCGCTTGCCGCCGCCATTGAAACTTGATGGCCATATCGACCTGGATGCGCGACAGGAACCAGCTTGGTCAAGTCAGTTCGCCCAATATTGGCAGCCGGGAGAGCGGGGCGCCAAACGCAGGCTGAGTGATTTCATCGACAATAAACTTGCCGATTATGGGCGGCGGCGCGACCAACCCGGCATCGACGGCACGTCGCGCCTGTCCGCTCATTTGCACTTTGGAGAAATCGGCCCCTTGCAGATCCTGGCCGCCCTCGAGAAAAAGCGCCTGAGCGGAGCTGGGAGCGAGGATGGCCGCGAAAAGTTTTTGTCCGAGCTGGGCTGGCGCGAATTCTCAACCCATTTGCTGGCCCAGTTTCCGCAACTGGAGCGGCTTGAATTTCGCCCGGAATTCCGCTCGCACCCCTGGAAAAGCGATGCCGCCACGTTAAAGGCTTGGCGCAAGGGGCAAACCGGGATTCCCATCGTGGATGCAGGCATGCGCGAATTATGGACCACCGGCTGGATGCACAACCGGGTGCGCATGATCGCGGCGTCCTTCCTGGTCAAGCAACTGCAGCAAGATTGGCGCTTGGGCTTGGCGTGGTTCAAAGAGACGCTGCTGGACGGCGACGCCGCCAGCAATGGCGCAGGCTGGCAGTGGGTGGCGGGCACTGGCGCCGACGCCGCGCCCTATTTCCGCATTTTCAATCCCGTGCTGCAGGGGCGAAAATTCGATGCGGATGGATGTTATGTCCGCCGCTGGGTTCCCGAGATCGCCCATCTCGCCAACGAGCATTTGCACGCTCCCTGGCTGGCGGACGACGCCAAACACCTCGCCTACCCGCCGCCTCTGGTCGATCTGGCCAAGGCCAGAACCCTGGCCCTGGCCGCTAGACAGAAAAGCGTTACTTGCTGATTCTCAGCTTCGACAGTTCCTTGGCGATTTGCTGGAAAGCGGCGTTCAACTGTTCCGACGAAGGCGAATCAAAGAACTTGCTGGTGTCCGAAGCGCAAGACCTCAACCTGTTCTTGACGCTCGTGCTGATGCCGGTGCCAAGCGCAATGGTATAGATGACGACATCGCTTTTGCCGTTGGTCTGCAACGCCTTGATGTTGTTGCAAACCTCGGTCAGGCGCGCGTCTTCGTTGGTCACGGCGGCGCTGGCCCTGGCTGAATAGCCGCTGACGGCGCTGGTTCCGATGGTGCCTTCGTCGGAGGTATAGCCATAGCCGGTATAGCTGTGATCGGGGCCATTGTTCTCGGTGCGGCAACTGCTTTGGCGGATCGACGTGTTGTCGCCGTCGGTAAGCAGAATGATCGCCTTGTTCCAGCCGTCTGTCCCGTAATCGACGCCTTCGCTAAACGGAGCGCTGGGAGAAATCACCCGCCAGGCCCAGGCCAGCCCTACATGGACGATGGTGCCGGTATCGTCGCCCCAGGGCACCAGGGCGGATATTTCCTGCTCGATGCTGCTGCGGTTGTTGGTCATCGGCAGGATGGCCCTGGGGCACGACTTGTTGGGTCCGGACTGGTTGTAATTGCTGTCGGTCGCCGTTTCGTCGATCGAATACCAGCGCGTGCCCACATTGTTGCTGCTGGTGACGCCGTTGCTGGACGAACGGTTCCTGCAATAGGTGTTGCCGCTGGTCGAACCCGGGCGCGAATAAGGTTCCCGCGGCCAGTAGTAGGGCGCCCATTTGCCATTGGTTCCCAAGGTGCCGTCATAGACATCCGTCACATCGGGTGAATTCGTCGTGTGCGTCGCATCCTCGCGCTCGCGCACGCAGCCTTTCCAACTGGTGCCGGTCGACGTTCCGTCGGCATTTGTGGTGTAGCTGGACAGATTGACCGTCTCGCCCGACGACGATATCCAGGGCGCATATTGCGAAACGCCCCATTTCACATAATCGCTGTTGCTGGGGCCGATATTGACCGCCGTCGCGAAGGGCACCATGCCCAAACGCAGTTTCTCGGGCTGCGTCTGTTCGCCGAACAGAATGTCGACCAAATCCTGCGACGCCGTGCGCAAGGCCTGAATCTTGCCGCTGGACGCCATGGAGCCGGTCGTATCCAGCGCCAGCACCACTTCAAGCCCCTTGATCTCGCGCGTGATCTCGTTGGAGTAGGAGACGTCCAGATAATTCACGCCGACCACCGACAGAAACACCGTTTCCAGATTGACGCTGGCGCTTAAGGCCACCGTATTGTTCACGCTGTCGATGGTCATCTGAAGGCCGGTTGGGGTTCCCATGACTTCAGCGGGATAGTTCTTGTAGAAGAAATTCTCCATCGTCGTTTGCAGCGCCGCCTGATCGCCCTGGGTGGACCCTACGGCCAATCCGGCCGCATCGAGGGCGTAGGCCAGACGCGACCGCACGACATAGGCCCTGGAAATATCGACAGCGACGCCAATGCCCAGAATCAGCGGAACCAGGGCGATGGCGAGAATGACCGCCATATTTCCCCGCCGGTCGCCTAGAAATCGTTTCAGAATCCGGCTCGCGGACATGGTCCGTCTCCTAGCTTGAGCAAGTGGAACTGGTGGTCGAACATTTGACGACCGGCGAACGGCGCGGCCGCAAGAACGACATTTCTTCCAGAAAGATGGTATCGGTGATCAAGGTGCCAAAGAGCGGCGTGTAGGTATAGGTCAAGTAGGCGATCAGAACGCCTTCGCCGGGCAATCCAAGCCCCACCGCCTGGGTCAGCACGCTGCTGCCGCCCGTCGTGCCCACGATGCGCTGCCATTCGATTTCCGGCGCGCCGCTGGTCGTATTGTAGCGCACGCTGGCGATGTTGATTGACAGTGCCGCGGTGGAATAGGGATCGAAAATTCTTTGTGCGGCGACGATAACGTCATCGACCTCGGCGGGCGTGATGACGCTTTCTTGCGATACCAGATCGGCGACCGTTTCCGTGGCGGCGATAATCTTGCGTTCAACCAGAAGCACGCCGGTCAGTTCGATGGTCGCCATGTAAAGCGCGATCATCATGGGAGCGATCAGGGCAAATTCGACCGCCGCCGTTCCCCGGCTTTTGCCCAATCTGCCTGCCCAATTGCGGATTGATGAAATGAACATGTCAACTTCCCGCCGGCGTGAACGGCTCGTTCCTGAAAACGACCGTCGTTATCAACTGCATCGTTTCCGTTCCGTAGGCATAGCTGATCAAAGGCGTCATGAAACTCCAGACCCGGGCCACGCGCACGATGACGATGTCGCCCGGCTCGGTGTCGGCATAGCTTGAAGGCACCAGATTGCCGTTGGCGTCGAACATGCTGGTCATGCTGGACAGAACGAAGGTGGGGAAGGTATCGACGGTATAGCTCAGGTCGTTGCACGACATCATGTGGTAAAGATTGTCGCAAAGCAGATTCTTGAAAGCTGTTTCCGGATCGCCCGCATTCTGCACGACGCCTGTGCGCACCTGGCGCGCTGCCTCCTGCGCCGCCCCCTCCATGACGACCGAATGCAAAAGCATGACACCCGATTCGATGATGCCGAACAGAAGGATCAGAAACGCCGGGGCCAAGAGCGCGAATTCGACGCTAAGACTGCCGCGCTCCTTGCGGCGGATCGGGTTTCTGAAAAGGGCGGGAAGGCGGAACATGGCTTTTTCCTGGTTTACTCTTAGCTTCATCCTAGGGCATTTTAGCTACGGGTCCTGTGACTAGGGTCACTCGTTCGAAGAGATCATGACAAGCGAACAATGGCGAAATCCGACCAAAATATACATAAAATTTTCTCTTCCCGCCTTGAGCAGGCCAAGCGCCATCACCGGGCAGGCCGCCTGCGCGAAGCGGAATCCCTTTTTTCCAAGCTCCTTGGGGAATTCGGCGCGCTGCCAGAAGCCGTGGCGGAGCTGGCGGCGGCGGCGGCAGAGATGGGCGAAACCGAAGCCGCGGTCTCGCTGTACCGGCGCGCCTTGCGCATTCCCCCCCAAAGGCCGCAAACCCTGTCCGCTTTTGGCGCTCTTTTGGCGCGCATCGGCCAGGGAGCCGAGGCGATCGCACTTTTAAGGCAGGCGCTGGCGCTTTCGCCGAACAGCCCTCAACTTCACTATAATCTTGGCAAGGCCTTGGCTGGATCGGGCAACACGCTACAAGCCATTGCGTCATATCAGCAGGCAATTTCGCTTGATCCGAAATTTGTCTGGGCTTTCACAAACCTTGGCAACGCGCTGGCCGACCTGGGCCGTCACGAGGAAGCGTCGCATGCTTACCGCCAAGCGATTCGCCTTGCCCCGTCCGATGCTGCGCTTTGGAGCAATTTTCTGCTGAGCCGCCAATATGCGGAAGCGGAGACCGCCGAGACGTTATTTGGCGCAAGCATTGGCTTCGAAGAAAGCGTGGGCTTGCCCTTAAGAAAAACTTGGAAGGCGCATGCCAACAGCCGCGATGCCGAGCGGATCTTGCGCGTCGCCTTTATTTCCGCCGATCTAAGGCGCCATCCGGTCGGCTATTTCCTGGAAGGCGTTCTGGCCCACCTCGACCCGTCCAAAGTGGCGGTGAGGGTTTACTGCGATCACCGCAAGGACGATGATCTTACCCAGCGAATGAGGGCGCACGTTCCCGCCTGGACGGTGGTCGATGGAATGGATGACGCGGCCTTGGCAAAGCGCATTCGCGAAGATGAAATTGACATCTTGATTGATCTGGCCGGACACACGGCATCGAACAGGCTTCGTGTCTTTGCCATGAAGCCGGCGCCGGTTCAGGTCAGCTGGATGGGATATGTCAGCACCACCGGCCTGAAGGCCATGGATTGGATTGTTTCCGACAGGCATCAGATTTTTCCCGACGAGGATCGCTTCTATGTGGAGAAGGTCGCATGCCTGCCAAATTCATGGCTATGTTTCACACCCCCCGCCGAAGCGCCACCTCCCAGCCGCAGCCCAGCCATTGAGAATGGCTTCGTCACCTTCGGATGTTTCAACAATCCGGTTAAACTTTCCCAGCGCACGCTTCGGTCTTGGGCCGCCCTGCTGGCCGACCTTCCAACGGCAAGGCTTCTGCTGCGCGCGCAAGCGTTTCAGTCGAGTGAACGGGCGGAATATTTCCGCAGCCAAATGATGGCGGCGGGACTGGATCCCAGCCGCCTTGATGTCAGTCCGGGCTTGGCGCACGGCGATCTGCTGGCCTCGTACGCACAGGTCGATATCGCGCTGGACCCAATGGCCTATTCCGGCGGCGTTACGACGCTTGAAGCCTTGTGGATGGGAGTTCCTGTCGTTACCTTGCCCGGCGCCACCTTCGCCAGTCGTCATTCGACCAGCTTTCTGGACACGCTGGGCCTGAATGAACTGATCGCCAGCAGTGAAGCCGACTACATCGCCAAGGCAAAAGGGTTGGCGGCCGATCTTGCGCGCCTGCAGGAGTTAAGGGGGGAACTGCGCGCCCGCATGTCCGCTTCGCCTTTGTTGGACTGCAAGACATTCACAAGGAATCTGGAAACGCTCCTGCGCGACCTTTGGAAGCACTGGTGCGCCGATGTTAGTTCTTCCCGCTGATCCGCCCAAGCCAGACTTCCCACTCTTCCGCTCGCTTCGCCCAAATGCACGCGCTTCTAACATAGGCCACCTGGCGCGCCAAATGCTCGGCCAGTCCCTCTGGTTCGCGCTTGACCTTATCCAGCACCTGGCGCATGGCTTGGGCATAGGCGTGGGCATGATCCATGGGAACAGACCCCGGTTTCATCAAGATGCCAAAGCCAGCCGTGGTTTCCGGCAAAGCCCCCAATTCCGATGTGACGATCAGACATCCCGCCGCCATCGCTTCCATCACGGCGATGCATGACGTTTCGGCGAATGTATTGGGATAGGACAAGATCGATGCGCGCGACAGCGCCTTGGCCAATTCCGGCTGCGGAATTGATCCCACATGCTCCACGCCCTTCAGATCGCGCGCCAGGGCGTACAGAACCTCATGCGCCTCTTCCTGGGCATTATATACTTTCATGCTGGAATAGATTTTCAAGGTGGCGCCGGGAATGGACTTGCGAATACTGGGCCAAGCCAGCAGCAGCACATCCAACCCCCTGAACGGCGTGCTTGTATAGGCGAAGACCGGCGCTTGGCCCGACATGAACCAGGGCTTGGGCAAAGTCAGCGATTCAAAGACCGGGGAGATCGCGTTGCGCATGACGCCAATGCGTGACGGCTGCAAACCGAAGTCCTTGACGAATTCGCCGCTCTGCCAATCGCTGACAAGCGCGAAGGCGTCCCAAGTCTCGCGCTCGGACTGTCTTGCCAGGAACGACATTGCCTTCTGATCGGCGGCATGCTGGTTCCACAAAATCAGCTTTGGCCCGCCGTTTCCAAGGCTGTTGCGCAAAGACTGGCCAATGCAGCAATTCAGCGCAACGACGACATCCTGGCTTTTCAGAAAATCGCCCGCGAATCCCTTTGTCGGCCCCAAACAGTCAACGCCGCGATAAATCCCTGGCGTTGACGTCTTGTTGGCAAAACTGACTTCATGCCCGCGCTTGGCCAACTCGGCAGCCAGATAACACAGCCCGGACTGCGAGCCGCCCATGGGGCGTTGATAAGGCGTTTCGACCGTATAATCCCAGTCGATGGGATCCATGAAGCAGATTTTCATGCCGCCATCCTGGCGACATGCCCGCCAATTGCCAAGCAGGAAGTCAGGCCGGGCGATTCGATGCCGTAAAGCCCGATGAATCCTGGGTGGGCGCGTTCGATCACGAAATCCTGCGCCGGATCGTTTGGCCCTTGCACCTTGGGGCGGATGCCCGCATAGCCCGGTTCCAAGGCGCCGTCCTTCAGGCCCGGCCAGTAGTTGCGGATCGCATCATAGAAAGCCAGGCCGCGCTCAGGATCGACCTGGTAGTCGATCTTGTCCACCCATTCCACATCGGGGCCGAAGCGCCCCCGTCCGGCCAGGTCGCGGGTGAAATGCACGCCCAGTCCAGCATGGCCGGGCACGGGATAAACCAAGCGCGAGAAGGGCGTTCTTCCGATCAAATTGAAGTAATTTCCCTTGGCGAAATGGCATGGCGGGATATGGGCTGGCGGCAACCCGACAATCTCGCGGGCAACCGCCCAAGCGCCAAGACCCGCCGCATTGACGACAAGACCGGCTTCAATCTCGGTCGGCTCGGCCCCTCCCACCTTGAGGTGGATGCGCTCACCGCTCAATGCGCCGCCCACGACCGGCGACTTTAGGGCCAGAACCGCCCCCTTGGCCTCGGCATCGGCCAGCAGCGACAACATCAGCGCATGGCTGTCCAGAATGCCTGTGTTCGGCGAATAAAGTGCGGCCAGGCAGAACAGGTCAGGCTCCAGCGCTTGTGCCTGGGCTGCCGTCAAATCCTGCAGCCCCTCGACGCCATTGTCCTTGGCCGATTGCTTCAGTTTCTCCAGAAGCGGCTTTTCGGCTTCGTTGGTCGCCACCAGCAACTTGCCCAGACGCTGATGGGCAATCCCCCTGGCTTGACAATAGTCATAGAGCAGGCGACCGCCTTCGACGCAGAATCGGGCCTTCAAACTGTCCTTGGGATAATACAGACCCGCATGGATGACTTCGCTGTTGCGCGCACTTGTCCCGGTGCCGATGACGCCCTCGGATTCCAAGATCAGAACGTCGCGTCCCGCCCGCGCAAGCGCCCTGGCGATGGCCAACCCGACCACGCCCGCCCCAATCACCACGGCATCCTGACTTTCCATGGCGAGATTGTGGTCTTTCGCCCAGGGGGTGGTCAAGTCGGGCCTGACAGGGTAGATTCCCAAACTCTTCAATGGAGCCAAGCATGACGACCCGCCCCTCGGTCTGCCCCCATGATTGTCCCAGCGCCTGCGCGCTTGATGTGGAGCTGTTGCCAGATGGCCGCATCGGCCGTTTGTCGGGCGCCAAGGACCATCCCCATACGCAAGGCGTCATCTGCGCCAAGGTCGCCCGCTATGCGGAACGGGTGCATCACGAAGGCCGTCTGACCACGCCCTTAAAGCGCACCGGCGCCAAGGGCGAAGGCAAATTCGCGGCCATTTCCTGGGACGAGGCGCTGGATGAAGTCGCCGACCGTTTCAGGGACGTTGCCCGTCTGCACGGATTGGAATCCGTCTGGCCCTACCAGTATGCGGGCACGATGGGGCTGGTGATGCGCAATTCGCTGGAACGCCTGCGCCATGTCATGGGCTATGCCGGACAGCATTACACCATCTGCTCCAGCGCCGGGGGCGCCGGTCTGTTGGCAGGCGTCGGCGCCAAGCTGGGCGTCGATATGCGCGAAATGGTGAAATCGGACCTGATCGTGATTTGGGGCACCAATGTGGTGGCCACGCAAATTCAGGTGATGACCTTGATCACCGAAGCCAAGCGCAGCCGTGGCACCAAGCTGGTGGTGATCGATCCCTACCGCAACGCCACCGCCGAAAAGGCCGACATGCATCTGATGCTGAAGCCCGGCACCGATGGCGCGCTGGCCGCAGCCGTCATGCATGTGCTGCTGAAGGAAGGCCTGGCGGACCTTGACTATCTGGCCCGCCTGACCGATTTCGGCCCCGACGTCGAGGCGCATCTTTCCAGCCGCTCGCCCGCCTGGGCGTCCAAAATCACCGGCCTGTCGGAAGATGAAATCATCGCCTTTGCCCGCCTGTACGGCTCGACGAAGAAAAGCTATCTGCGCCTGGGTTTCGGCTTTACCCGTCAGCGCAATGGCGCGGTGGCGGCTCATGCCGTGTCTTGCCTGCCCGCCGTGACCGGCGCATGGACCGTCGAAGGCGGCGGCGGCCTGATGAACAACAGCGCTTGTTTCAAAGGCCTGAAGATGCATCTGCTCGATGGCTCGGACGCCGCCAAGCCGGGCATTCGCCAGCTTGACATGAGCCGCATCGGCCCCATCCTGACCGGCGACAAGCAAGACATCGGCCAGGGTCCCGGCGTGCATGCCATGCTGATCCAGAACACCAATCCGATGGTGGTGGCGCCCGACTTCAAGAAAGTGCAGGCAGGCTTCATGCGCAGCGACCTGTTCGTCTGCGTGCATGAGCAGCGCATGAGCGAAACGGCGCTGATGGCCGATATCGTGCTGCCCGCCACCACATTCTTGGAACATGACGATCTGTACAGCTCGTACGGCACCAGTTTTCTTCAAGTGTCCAAGGCGGTGATCGCCCCGATTGGCGAGGCGCGCAGCAACCATGATGTGATCCGCGCCCTTGCCAAGCGGCTTGGCGCGCAGCATCCGGGATTCGAGCTGACCGCCTGGGAGCTGATCGACGCCACCTTGTCGATGTCTGGCCTGCCATCGGCCGAAGAAGCCGCCCGTCTTCGCTGGATCGACATGTCGCCCGGCTTCGAAGCCACGCATTTCCTGAACGGCTTCGGCCATGCGGATCAGCGCTTCCACTTCAAGCCGGATTGGGGCCAAGATGGCCTGCCCGCCTTCCCCGATCATTACGCGGCCATCGACGTCGAGGACGAGCGCCATCCCTTCCGTCTGGTGACGGCCCCGGCCCGCCATTTCCTGAATTCCTCGTTCAATGAAACGCCATCCTCTCGCAAGGCCGAGAACACGCCCACCGTGATGGTGCATCCCGCTGACCTTAAGCGCCTGTCTTTGGCCAATGGCCAGATGGTGCGCATGGGCAACGAGAAAGGCTCCTTGCTGCTGGCCGCCAAATCCTTCGATGGCGTGCCGCCGGGCGTGGTGATTGCGGAAGGCCTGTGGGGAAACGCCGATTTCCAAGGCGGCGCGGGCATCAATCTTCTGACCAGCGCCGATGCGATTCCGCCTAAGGGAGGCGCTCCCTTCCACGACACGAAAGTCTGGCTGGCGATGCCATGACCAGCCTTCTGGTTTTCGGAAACGCCAAGGGCGGCACGGGAAAATCCACCCTGGCCGTCCACACGGCGGTGGGGTTGCTGCGCCAGGGCAAGCGCGTGGCGGCGCTCGATCTCGATCCCAATCAAGGATCGCTGACCCGTTACCTTGAAAACCGGCGCAGCTTTCACCCCAGCTTGCCCGCGCCCGACACCTTGCCGCTGGCGGCCGACGCCACGTCTGCCGATCTGCTGGCGGCGATCTCGCAATTGGCCCCCAATGCCGATGTGATCATCCTGGACACGCCGGGATCGGATACGCCCTTGGCGCGCGCCGGGCACGCCGTGGCCGATACGCTGATCACCCCCTTGAACGACAGCTTTCTCGATCTTGACGTCTTGGCCAGGGTCGATCCCGCCAGCCATAAAATCTTGCGGCCCAGCGGCTATAGCGAAATGGTCTGGAAGGCTAGGCAGGATCGTTTCAAGCAGGACCGCGGCCAGATCGACTGGATCGTGGCCCGCAACCGCATCTCGCAATTGGGGTCGCGCAACGCCAGGGCCATGGAAGGCGTGCTGGGCGATTTGTCGGCGCGCATTCGCTTTCGCCAGGCGCCAGGGCTATCCGAGCGCGTGATTTTCCGCGAACTGTTCTTGCAGGGCCTGACCTTGCTTGATCTTGCCGAGGCGCAGATATCCTATACCATGTCGCATGTCGCGGCGCGCCAGGAACTGCGCAACCTTCTCGACGCCATAAGGATATAGGAAATGTCTTGGCTGGTCTTCGGCGTCTTCGCCGGTATCGGGCTGATCTTGCTGATGCGCTGGCTGTCGCTGTCGAAGCCCGGCCAGGCCAAACGCGCGCTCACCTGGGGTTTGGTCAGCATCGTCGTGCTGACCGCCGCTTTCCTGGCCATGACGGGAAGGCTGGCCTGGGCGGGCGCAGCGCTTTCGGCCTTGATTCCCTGGGCGATGCGGGGCATGCAGGCGCATGCCCTGTGGCGGCAATTCAAAAGCTATACCCAAGGGACGTCCAAATCCTCATCCGGACAACAAGCGCCGCCCAGGCCGGGCCAGCAGCGCATGAGCAGCGAAGAAGCCTATGCGGTGCTGGGCCTGAAACCCGGAGCCTCCAGCGACGAGATACAAATCGCCTACAAGCGCTTGATCCAGAAAATGCATCCCGACGCGGGCGGCAGCGACGCCTTGGCGGCGCAAATCAACCAAGCCCGCGACGTGCTGATGGGCAAGAAGTAATAAGCTCTTCGGCGTAAGAAGTGGAATTTGTCGGATGTTTCAATCCGTCATGGCCGGGCTTGACCCGGCCATCCACGATTTTCTTGCAAAAACACCAGAAGGCAAGGCGTGGATACCCGGCTCAAGGCCGGGCATGACGATGTGTTTACTGGCCTCTGAAAAATTGGCAAATCCACTTGAAACGTCGAAGGGCCAAATAGTTAAACCGCCTTGGCGTGGCGTTGCTCGCCAGCCTTCAGATAGGTGTCGAAGGCGGCGCAGACGGCGCGCACCAAAGGGCGGCCCTCTTCGGTGACGGCGATCACATTGCCTGAAATGTCGCAGATGCCATCTTCGGCCAACGGCCTAAGCCTTGCCAATTCATTGGCGAAATAGGCTGGCGTTTGACCAAAGCGCTTGGCCGTTTCATCCAGATCGACGGACAAATCGCACATCAACCGCTCGATCACGGCCCGGCGCAGCTTGTCCTCGCCGGATACGGCAACACCGCGCGTCACTGCCAGCTTGCCTTCGCGGATCACGCGCTTATAGGCGTCGATGCTGCCTTCATTGCCGACATAACCTTGCGGCAGCGCGCCGATGGATGACGCGCCAAAGCCGATCAGGGCCGAAGCGCTGTCGGTGGTGTAGCCCTGGAAATTGCGAAACAGGCGTTTTTCGCGCAGCGCTATCGCCAGTTCGTCGTCGGGGGCCGCGAAATGGTCAAGCCCCACCGCCACATAGCCCAGCTCGACCAGCCGTTTGGTGGCCGACAGATATTGGCGCCAGCGCTCGGGCACGTCTGGCAAGGTCTTCTCGTCGATCAAGCGCTGATGCTTCTTCATCCAGGGCACATGCGCATAGCCGAACAGCGCCACGCGCTTGGGGCTAAGGCCCGCCGCCCGTTCCACCAGATCGATGACGCTGGCCTCGGTTTGATGGGGCAGGCCATAGACCAGATCGACATTGATGTCTTGGATGCCGCTGGCCCGCAACCAGTCGATCACGCGCAGGCTGACCTCGAAAGGTTGGATGCGATTAATCGCACGCTGCACCTTCTCGTCGAAATCCTGCACGCCGATGCTGGCCCGCGTGACCCCCGCCTTCGCCATCGCCTTGACATAGGCTTCGTCCGCCGTGCGCGGGTCCAGCTCGACCGCGATTTCGCCGTCCGCCGCCACGTCGAAATGCTGGCGCATCAGATCGATGGTGCGCGACAAATCCTCGGGCGTCAGGATGGTGGGACTGCCGCCGCCGAAATGGATATGGCGGGCATGTCGCTTCTTGCCTAGCCGGGCGGCCACCATGCCGACTTCAGCGAACAGGACCTGCAGATAATCGGCCACCGGCTCGTAGCGCTGGGTGATCTTGGTGTGGCAGCCGCAGAACCAGCACATTTCGGCGCAATAAGCGATGTGCAGATACAGGGACAGCGGCAAATCAGCAGGCAGATCCGCCAGCCATTCCTCATAGGTCGCGGCATTCACCCCGGCATGGAAATGCGGGGCGGTGGGATACGAGGTATAGCGCGGCAGGCGCAGATCGTATTTATCAAGCCATTCTTGTCGCATGGCGCAACCTTATCCTTTTCGCCCCCGGCACGGCAACCCTTGAAGCCCTGTGGTTTTCCGTCTAGCTTTATCACATGCAAATTCTGGCCCTTTTATTCGATCTCGACGGCACTTTGGTCGATAGCCTGCCCGATCTGTCCCATGCCCTCAATCTACAATTGGCCGAGGGTGGGCTGAGACGTCTGGAACAGGCCGAGGTTCGCCTGATGATCGGCGATGGCGCCAAGAAGCTGGTCGAGCGCGCCTTTGCGGCGGCGGGCCAAGCGCAACCTGCGGATATCGAATCCAAAGTAAAGCGCTTTCTCGAGCTTTACGAGGAAGCCCCCGCCCAGCGCACCACCGTCTATCCCGGCGTCGTGGAAACCCTTTCCCATTTGAAGGAACAGGGTGTGAAACTGGCTGTGGTGACCAACAAACCGCAGGAAGCGACTGAACAAGTGCTGGCATGCCTGGAGTTGGGGCATTTGTTCGACGTGGTGGTGGGCGCGGGATCGGCCCGTGCCCTGAAACCCGATCCCGCCCCTCTTGTCTTGGCTCTCGAAAAGCTGGGTGTCGGCAAGGAGCAGGCGGTGATGATCGGCGACAACGCCAACGACGTCGATGCCGCCAAGGCGCTGAACGTCCCAGTAGTGGCGGTCACCTATGGCTATGCGCGCACGGCACCTGAATCGCTTGGCGCCGATCTCCTAATCGAGAGCATGGGCGACCTGCCCACGGCCCTTCGCTGGTTTTCCGCCCGATAAGTTTTTATCCGCACCTTGATTCCGACCCCCGCGCACCCCTTCTTCAAGCAGTGAAGAATTGAGGAGACGGTAGAGCGTGAACGAGAAAACCATCCTTTGGTCCCCATCCATGAGCGTTGGCGTTGACGAGTTGGATGCGGCCCATCTGAATTTGATCAATCTGGTCAACAACCTGTTCGAAACCGGGCAAAAGCCGGAGGCGCGGCAAAATCTCGAAGACGCCGTGGCGGCGCTGATGTCGCACACTTTGGCGCACTTCGCGCATGAGGAAGCCTATCTGAACAGCCGCAACGCGGCCATGGCCGCCAAGCATCAATCGGAACATATCCGCCTGTTCGCCGAACTGGAGGCGATCTGTCAGCGTCTTTTGAAAGGGGGCGGAAAAGAATTCGATTCGGCCACCGCCGCCTTCCTGCGCCATTGGATGGTCAGCCACATCATGGCGCACGACAAGCGCGACTATCCCCAGCTGGCTAAGGCGTCTTGAATTCGCCGACCAGCAAGGACTCCGGATAAATCAGATGACCTGCCCCGGGATTTTGCGGATAGCCGTAGGCATGTCCGGGAAAAACGCCCTTTTTCAGCCCGCCAAGGCGGGGATCGGCGGCCAGCACCGAATAAAGCGCCGTCTGGTCGAAAAAGCCGAACAATTGCTTCTTGTCCACGAAATGCGCCAAGAAACTGGCCTGGGACCTAGCAAAGGCCAGCCCTTGGCTGGTCGGAGAAACGCCGACCAGATTGGCCTGCGGCTCGTTCCAAGGATCGACCATCGATCCTTCAAGCCTGCGGATCGCCATATCGCAGCCGGTCAGAACCTCCCACAACGGCGCCAGGGGTTTTAGCGCCACCGCATCGACATCCATGACCAGAAGCGGGCGGGCGTAGCTTTCCAACAATCCGGGCAGGGCCAGAAAACGGGCCGATGCGTAGTAGGTGTTCACGAAATTGCGCGAATGCCCGCCCAGCGGCGGACGTTCCAGGCTGACGCCAACCCGAAGCGCCCTGGCCGCCGCCAAACAATCCTCGTCAGGATGGATCAAATGCACATGCAGGCTAGCCGTTTCGCCTTCGAAACGGCGCAGCGACGCCAGCAGGTTCGCCGCATAACGGTCGAAATAGCCTTTGTCGCAACCGATGACCGCCAGCGGCCCCTCGCCTTCGGCCCTTTGCACCCACTCGAAGGCGTGCGGACGGTCAGGCAAGTCTTGAAAGAAGCCAGGATCAAGGCGGATGCCGCTCTCCACCCAGGCAAAAAGCTCCCTGGCCTGGGCGAATTGGGCTTCCGCCCCCGGCAAATCGCCCGCTTTGGCCAGCAGGCAGCCCGCCCTTGAGTAAGCGAAGGGAAGGTCCGGGGCCAGCTTTTGGGCCTCAAGATAGGCGGCCAGGGCGACTTGGGTCTGACCCTGTGACCTGAAGGCGTTGCCCCGCCCGATGGCCCCGGCATAGCCGCTCCCCTCCGGCTGGCCAGTAATCTCGTTCAGGGCCTGCCAAACCACATTGTAAATGCGCAAATCGTCGGGCTTCAGTTTTCTGGCCTTCAACCAGGCTTCGACGGCGGCAAAGGGATCGTTCAGCGCTTGGCAGGCCGAGGCCAAGCCAAGCCAGGCTTCGGCCCTGTCTGGCATGAAATGCGTCGCCCGCTCGAACGCCAAGCGGGCGGCTAAGCCGTCGCCCTTTCCCTCAGAGGCCAAGCCCAGGCCCAGCCAAGCAGGGCCATTGTCGGGATCGATGTCCAGGACGCTGCGATAGGCGCTCTCAGCATCGCCAAACCGGCCCTGGCGACGCAAATCGTCGCCAACTTCCAAAAAGCGCAGGGCGGAAATCAGAAACGGGTCGGCCATGGCCCACTATACCCATCCGCCCTCCATGTCCCAAGCTCTTCCCAAGCCAGCCTTTACACCCTATATTCAGAACTGCCGGGAAACCGGCTATGGCGCTAAACGCCTTGCAGAATAAGCATTGCGGACCCGGGGGCGGTACCCGGCGCCTCCACCATTCCAAGGCCTGGTTGTCGGGCTGAGCTTGGGGGCGAAACAGGATCGACGCGTGTGGTAAAGGCAGGGTCTGTGCCCGGTATGGTTCCGCCGTTAGCGGGCCGTTTTACAAGAGCCAACGACAACGAGGCTCTCGCCATTGCCGCGTAATCTACGCCCCTAACGGGGCATGATTATAGGCTTTAGCGCGGTTCGGGGGGCACCGGGCAACAGAAGCCCCCCACTTATTATCGTGAACAAGGCCCCTGCGGCCTCGTTCTCTCCTGGCAAGACCCAGGGTTGCCAAGCAACCCGCCCACCAGCTTTGCTGGCAATGTTTAATTGGCGCGCATCGCGCGCAGCGCTTGAGGGACAGATATAAAGGGGACCCATGACAGACAGCGCCTTCCGATACGACAAAATGGTTGAAGACGCGCTGAAGGGCGTGGTGCGCCAGTGCCTGTTGCAGGTGGGCAAGCGCGGCGGCCTTCCCGGCCAGCATCATTTCTACATCACCTACCGCACGCGTCATCCCGGCGTGGCCCTGCCCACCCATCTACGCGAACGCTATCCCGAGGAAATCACCATCGTTCTTCAGCACCAGTTCTGGAATCTGGATGTCGGCGAGGAGGGGTTCTCGGTCGGTCTGTCTTTCGGCGGCGTGCAGGAAACCTTGGTGGTGCCCTTTGCCGCCATCACCGCCTTTGCCGATCCTTCCTGCAAGTTCGGCCTGCAATTCCAGACCGAAATCGTGGCCGACCCCAAAGCCAAAACCGAACCGGCAGAGCTGCCGGTCGCCAAGGACAACGGCGCCAAGGTCGTAACGCTCGACGCCTTTCGCAAGAAATAACGCCCACTCTTCGAGGTTCCCATGGCTGACACCGCCTTCTCAGAGATGTTCCCGCTTGCCCCCGACGCCACGCAATATCGCCAGATCGCCAAGGATCATGTCGGCGTCGAGAAATTCAAGGGCAAGGACGTGCTGGTGGTCGAACCCAAGGCGCTGGAGATCCTGGCCTTCGAGGGCTTCAAGGACATTTCGCACCTGTTGCGCCCCAGCCACCTTGCACAACTGGCGGCGATTTTGGAAGATCCCGAAGCCAGCGAGAATGATCGCTTCGTCGCCTTCGACATGCTGAAGAACGCCAATATCGCGGCGGGCATGAAGCTGCCGATGTGTCAGGATACCGGCACCGCCATCATCACCGCCAAGAAGGGCGGCCAAGTCTGGACCGGCGGCGGCGACGAGGCTGCCCTGTCGGCGGGCGTTCAGCGCGCCTATACCGAACTGAACCTGCGCTACAGCCAAGTGGCTCCGGTCTCGTTGTACGAGGAAGTGAACACCGGCAACAACCTGCCCGCCCAGATCGACATTTCGGCGGTGAATGGCGACGCCTATAAATTTCTGTTCATGGCCAAGGGCGGCGGCTCGGCCAACAAGACCTATCTGTATCAGCAGACCAAGGCGCTGTTGAACCCCGACAGCCTGCTGAAATTCCTGGATGTGCAGATTCGCACACTGGGCACGGCGGCCTGTCCGCCCTACCATCTGGCCATCGTCATCGGTGGCACTTCGGCGGAAATGTGCCTAAAGACCGTGAAGCTGGCCTCGGCCCGCTATCTCGATGGTCTGCCGACCGTAGGCTCGAAGGCGGCGCACGCCATCCGCGACCCCGAATTGGAAGCCATCGTCCATAAGATGACGCAGAATATGGGCCTGGGCGCGCAGTTCGGCGGCAAATATTTCTGCCACGATGTGCGCGTCATCCGCCTGCCGCGCCACGGCGCATCGCTGCCGGTGGGACTGGGCGTTTCCTGTTCCGCCGACCGCCAAGCGGTGGCCAAGATCACCAAGGATGGCTTGTTCCTGGAAGCCTTGGAGACCGATCCCTCGACATATCTGCCCAAGATTGACGAAAGCAAACTGAGCGGCCAAGTGGTGAACGTCGACCTTAAAAAGCCGATGAGCGAGATCAGGGCCACATTGTCGCAATATCCCATCAAGACCAGATTGGCGCTGACCGGCACCTTGATCGTGGCCCGCGACATCGCGCACGCCAAGCTGAAAGAACGTCTCGATTCCGGCCAGGGCCTGCCGCAATATTTCAAGGATCATCCGGTCTATTACGCTGGCCCCGCCAAAACGCCCACCGGCATGGCCTCGGGGTCTTTCGGCCCCACCACGGCGGGGCGCATGGACAGCTATGTCGATCTGTTCCAGGCCAATGGCGGCAGCATGGTCATGCTGGCCAAGGGCAATCGTTCGAAGGCGGTGACCGAATCTTGCAAGAAGCATGGCGGCTTCTATCTGGGATCGATCGGCGGCTCGGCGGCCCGTTTGGCTCAGGACTGCATCAAGAAGGTCGAGGTGCTGGAATATCCCGAACTGGGCATGGAAGCCGTCTGGAAGATCGAGGTCGAAAATTTCCCCGCCTTCATCATCGTCGACGACAAGGGCAACGACTTTTTCGAGAAACTATAGCCGTCGCCAACGTCACGCAAGCAAGGAGAGCAAGATGTTTCGCCGCTCCGTTTTTCTGCTGCCGATCCTTCTGGCCCTGGCCCTGCCCGCCTGCGCCGCTGACAAAAAAGCGCCGCCGGTCATCGCAGGGCATGTCTCGCGCATTCAAGAAAGCGCCATGCTGAACGGGCTGGCGCTGACCCAAAAGGGCGCCCTCGTGCATGTCGGCGATAAGCTGTCGACCGGCAAGGACTCGCGCCTCGAACTGCGCTTTACCGACGGCGGCACCTTGGTGCTGGGCGAAAACGGCCAATTGGTGGTCGATGCCTATCTCTATGATCCCGTGAAGATCAAGGGCAACAGCCTGCTCAGTGTCGTCCAGGGCGCTTTCAAGGCGACCACGGCGGGCATCGCCAAGCTGGAAGACCAGCCCTACAAAGTGCGAACGGCGGTGGCGACCATCGGCATTCGCGGCACCACTTTCTGGGGCGGCGGGCTGGGAGAAGGAAGCGGCTACAATGTCCTGGTGCTGGAAGGCAAGGGCGTGGTGGTCGAGAACCAACTGGGCAAGGTGGAACTGGCCGGGGCGGGCCTGGGCACCTCGATTGCGGCGGGCGGAGCGCCTGGGGCACCCGTTGTCTGGTCGCCCGAGCGCCAGGCCGAAGCGGCGGCGACGGTGTCGTTTAAGTAGGGCGGATGACCATCAGAGCGAAGATGCCCACCAAGGCCAGGAAAGCAGGCCAGCCAAGGGCAAACCATATCCGCATGAGACGGTGAGCCTGAACGGGCAGCGGCGATCCTTCGTTCGTCGCTTTTCTGGCCAAGTCTCGCACCTTATACTGGATTGCCACCACGGGCAGCCAACAGGCCAAAGCCAAAACATAAAGCCCATAGACGAACTGCAGCCACAGGGCGAGAGGGTCGTGTCCGCCCAGATAAATCAGGGCGAGGCCGGTTAATACCTGCACTGCGCCAGAACTGGCCGTGAACAACCAATCAGCCAAAACAACGTTTGATGTCACCACAGCCAGAACCTTGGCATCGCCACGTCGATAGGCGAACCACATGTGGAAGGCTGTCCCCAATCCAGTGCCAAACAACAAAGTTGCCGACAAGATATGCACGATTTTGACCAGGAAGAATGGTTCCATTATTTCTTTTCCTCCATAGCCCACAAAACGAGAATGGCGGCAAGAATAGGAAGATTTTTCAATAGAGGTCCCAGTGGTTCCAGCCACAAGGCGGGAGTCAGAAGCGATAGAAATATTGTGTAACCGGCAACCATCAAGCCTTGCAACGGCAGGCTCCAATGCAGCCCACGCCCAAGGATCAAACTGGCCGCCAGCATAAGATCGAAAGCGCCGGCGAGACGGACCCAAATGGGTGAAACGGGTATCTCCGTCCAGCTTTCCGGCGCCAGAAACAAGCCCATCAGTCCCGATGCCAGCCACAGAATAGCCAGGACGGCTCGCAGCAACGGATTCAGAAAATAAAGACGCGCGTGCCAGCGGTCCTGGACATGCGAGGGGCATTTAACATGCCATTGGTCCATGCTGAGAAACCGCAAGCCGGTTGCGCCTTCAAACGCCGTGGCACTTGCTGCGTTGCCGTGCAGCAATTGGGACAGTGCCGTGGTTGAAAATGGGCCGCCCCCGATAAGATCGCCGACCTTGCATGCCACTCGGATCAGCCATAGAGGAACAGGCAATACGAAGGCCTGGGGCAATCCAAGCCAAGCCCTCAGTTTGACAAGAATTTCCCTAAGGCTTAGTTGCTCTGGCCCACAAGGCTCGAGCGTGCATTGCCTCGGTTCGCCCGTTTCGATAAAGCGGACCACCGCCTGTGCCAAATCGTCGGCGTGCAGAGGCTGAAAGACCTGATCGCCGCAGCCGGGAACAGGAATGACGATTGGCAACGCGGCAAGCCCTCTCATCAGGGACGTGCCGCCATAGCTTCCCTGCGCATATACCAAGGACGGGCGCAGGATCAACCAGTTAAGGTCGAGTTGCTTCAAACGTTCTTCCGCTTCATATTTGCTCAGCGCAAAACCGGTTCCTGCCTCTTTATCCGCGCCTGTGGCGGAAATGTGAATGATGCGCTTCACCCCGGCCATCTGGCAGGCTTGATACAAGGCCATGGGGCCACTGACATGAACGGCATCCAAAGACTGGCCAGGAGCGGCACGTAAAATTCCAGCCGCGTTGACAACAGCATCAACGCCCTTAAGCCGATCCGCCCAGTCCTCTGGCGCAACGTCGCTGTTGAGATCGACTGCTATCTCGGAAATGCCCGGAAAGCGTCGAGGCATCTCCCCCGTCTCGCGCACCGCAGCAATCACCTGATGGTCTGCCGACAAAAGTGCCGCCACAATATGTCGGCCGATAAACCCCTTGGCACCCAGAACGAGAACCCGCACTTGCGCCTCCCCTTGAAGGGTATCATTCTGCCTTCAGAATCAGCACAAAGGAAGGCGCATGACGTCCAATCAGTTGCGCAAGCGCTCGCTGTCGATTGCCGGGCACCGGACCAGCGTGGCGCTTGAGCCGGAATTCTGGAAAGCCTTGGAAGAAATCGCCGCCCAGCGCCAGACATCCTTGAGCGATCTGGTGGCGAAGACCGACGAAACGCGCCAAGCGAATGGGCTTTCCAGCGCGCTGCGTCTTCTGGCGCTTGAGCATTATCGCAAGTCGCCCTAGGGTCAGAACTCATTAACGCCACGGACGCGACGCTGGAGATTTTGTTGTCTGAACAGGCGCTTGGCCCGCCGTGGACTGGCTGTCCACAAGGGGCAAGCAACGCATTCGGGCGGCAAAATCACCGCGTCCCTTCGGGCTTCGAAGGAAATGGCCGACTGATGCGTCAAAACGCTCGACCGTATTCCCGATACGCTCATCGCGTTTTTCCTGTCATTCGGCCATTTCCTTCAGAAGCGCGTCTCGCGGGGTTCATGAGTTTTGACCCTACAACCCCTTCAGAATGTTCTTGAGGATCTTCGAGGGCTTTTCCTTTTGCGCCGGTTGCTGCGCAGGTTGATCCGCCGATGGCGAAGACGGCGCTTGCTGCTGCGGCGCGGAACCGCCGCCCAGCAAACCGTCCAGGCCCTTGGCCTTCAGTCCCTTCATCAAGCCCTTCTCGACCGCCCAGCGCTGCAGATCGTCGATATCGACGAATTTGCGCGGCGCGTCCAGGGGGCCTTGCAGGCGAACGCCCAGCGACGGGCCATTGGCGCTGCCCGTCAGCTTGAAGGCGAGCTTGGCGTCCTGGGTCCATTGCGGCAAATCGGCCTGCATGGTGCCCGACCCCGTGCCGCCATCGGCCACCAGTTTGATGTCGTTGCTGGTGACGATGCCGTTATTCGCCTTGAAGCTGGCCGACATCTGGCTGAAGGCGGTTTTGCCGCCGCCGGAAACCGTGGAAGCCAGCCCCGCCAGGGCCGCCACATTGTTGATGTTGGCCAACTGGCGATTGACGGCGGGAAGATCGATCCCCTCCACCACGCCGTCCTTGGCGGCGAAACCGCCATTGCCGGTCAGATGCGACACCAGCTCGGCCTCGCTTCTGCCCGACGACGTTAGGCTGAATTGCGCATCATATTTCCCAGCCGCCTGATGAAGGCCCGCCAATTCGCTCAACGTGGATTTCAGATCGGCGCCCACCAGCGTCGCCTTGCTCTCGACCTGCATGCCAGCCCCAGCCACCAGACGCGCCTGGGCGTCCAGCGCGCCGCCCCACAAGGTTGCGGTCAGTTTCGACACCGTAAGAACGCCGTCTCTAAGTTCGGCGCTGGCAACCGGCTTTAACATGCGAATGCCCGACACGCGCAAGCCAGCCAGGCTGATGTCCGCCTTGGCGTCGATATCTTTCAAGCCCGACAAATCGATGGGCGATGAAGACCAGCGCGCGCCGCCGCCTTGGGCCAGCGCCGCCAATTGAACGCCAATCTTCTCGGGCAGGGGCATGCCGTGACGGCCAAGCGCCGCCATCTTCCTGGGCATATAGGCGTCCAGGTCGATCTCGCCGCCCGTGAGCTTCGCCGTCAGTTGCGGGCGAGCGCCGGTCAGCAGAATCTGCGCGCCGCCTTCGACCTTTCCCTTGCCCAGAAGGAGCGCCAGATTTGACAGGTCGATCTTCGCAGGATCGGCCGACAGCGATGACGCCAAGTCCAGCGGCCCCCAATGGCCGTCTTGCTTGAGCAGTTGCGCCGCGTTGGGATGTTTGAGCGACATCTTGCCGTCAAAACGCGGCGACAGGCTGACGATGTCGTGAATTTTGCCGTCTAGCCTGGCGTCGGCGCCCTTGGCGCTCAGAAGTGCTGACAAATCCAACCCGTCCACCCCGCCATCCAACATGGCGGTCAAGGCCAAGGGGCCAAGATCGTCCAATCCCGACGCCGAAAGACCGGCTATCGCCGCCAGCAGAGCGGGTTGGCGGCTGGCCAGCTCAAGCGACAGTTTCTTGAAGCTGGGCAGGCCTTTGCTCAATCCCTCGATGCCGCCCTTCAAGCGCAGGTTTGATCCGGCCAGATCGCCCACGCCCGCATCCTTCATCATCAGATCGCCATTCAGCAGCGAACCGTCGATCAGTATTTTGTTGGCCGCCGTTTTTTTCCAGACCACGTTGTTGGCGGTCAGCCGGATATTCGCGTCAAAGCCCGTCAGGAAGGCCAAGGGCGAGATTTGCGCCTTGGAAGCGGCGGGAGGAGCGGCGCCTTTCGCAACCGGCGACGAAGAGGTGGAAGCGCTTTCCTTTTCCGTCTGCTGCGAA
This sequence comes from Alphaproteobacteria bacterium, assembly GCA_015231795.1. NCBI lineage: Bacteria > Pseudomonadati > Pseudomonadota > Alphaproteobacteria > Alphaproteobacteria bacterium. The sequence goes on from JADGAX010000008.1 coordinate 84,957, forward strand.
ACCGGCTGGCTCGCCAGATACGAATCGAGATCGAGGCGGTTCAGATCGAGCGCCAGCCCCACGGCGGGCCTGACGCCCGGCTTCAAGATGGCCGCCCCCAGAAGGCGCGTTTCGTCCAACGTCATATCCAGATTGGTCAGCCGCACTTCTTGTGACGTGCCCTGGACGCTGGCCTTCAGCCGGAAATTTTGCAGGCGGTTGGCGGCAAGGTTCTTGGGTTCGCCGCCCAGCCAAGCCAGCGTGGCGCGCAGCTTGGGCGTCTGCGCTTCCAGATTGCCTTCGAACTTCAAGCCTTGCGGCACATTGTTGACGAAACCGAAGAAGGCCGCTTCACCGCCGCCCGGCAATTGCAGCGACGCCTGGCTGACCGTCAGTTCGCCCGCATTCAAGGCCGCGTCGAAATGAACTTGTTCGATGGACTGACCATTCCAAGCCACGCTGCCCACGCGCAGATCGAAAATGGCGGCAAGATTGCCCGGCAATTGCACGGTCTTTGCCGATGGCGTCTTGGCCGTTTCCTGCGGCTTGTCGCTCGGCCCCGCCTTCTCGGCCCCGCCTGTTGTTCGTGCGACGGGCTGCGCGGTCGCTTGCGGCTGCGCCCCTTTGGGCGTCAGGCGGTCAAGATCGAGGCGGTCCATTTCAAGACGCGCTTCCAAGCGGCTTTCGGCGCCCAGCACCAGTTTCAGCTTGCCATATCCCTTGCCGCCCGCCAGTTCGATGCGGGTCTCATCCAGCGAGATCGTATTGGCCGAAGCCGCCAAGGTCGATTCGATGCGCAGCGGATCGGGCGCCAACCCCTGCGCCACGCCCAGCGAACGGGCCAAGCCATCCAGGCTGGGCGCCTCGACCACCAGCTTTCCCCTGGCCGCATAGCCGCCGGAAAGCAGGCTGAGCAGGCCGCCATAGCGGGCCTTGAAGCCGGGACCGGGCAAGGTGAATTCGATATTGAGCGGAGAGGCGCGGTCGCGGCGCAGTTCTTCCAGACCGCCGGACAGCAACACCGGCTGGCCCAGGAAATTCGCCTGACCCTCGAATTTATAAGGACCCGTCAGGGATCCCGCCTCGGCGTCCAATCCAATGCCGTCGAACTTCTGCATGGCCTGGGTTCTGGCGTCCTTCACGATCACCGTGGCGTTCGACACTTGAAGATGATTGATCTCGACGCTGGGCGCTTGGCCCTTATCCTGAGACGAAGAAGCGTCCTTGCCTTCTTGCTTGGGCGGCAGGGCCTGCGCCGGAGCCACCGAGGTTGTGGGCAACCAACTGGGCGATCCATCGGCCATGGTTTCCAAGGTCACCGTGGCGCCGTCCAGCAAGATGGCCTGGAAGGCGATGCGGCCCTGCGCCATCTTCAAAAGCGACAACTCGACGCGCGCCTTGCGCAGGTCAAGCAGATCGGGATCCGCAGCCCCCTTTGGCGCCTTGACCTTCACGCCGCGCAAGGTCACTGCGGGCGAAGGCAACAACCTGAAATCGATCCCCGATTCGATGCTGACCGGGTGGCCAAGGGCTTGCGTCAATTTGCTCTCGATCTCGGGACGGAAGCGGTCCGCCTTGACGAACAAGGGAGCGATGAAGCCGACCGCCGAGACGGTCAGCGCCAGGGCGCCCAGAACGATCAGGGACTTTCGAAAAGGTTCGATCCGCGTCATGTCCAATTTCATACGCGGATCACCTTCCCGGGATTCATGATGTTCAAAGGATCAATGGCGCGCTTTAGCGTGCGCATCAGATCGGCCGCCGGGCCGAATTCCTTTTCAAGATAGTGCATCTTGCCGGTGCCGATGCCATGTTCGCCGGTGCAGGTGCCGCCCATGGCCAGGGCGCGCTCGACCATACGCCCGCTCAAGCGCTTGGCTTCCGACAGGTCTTTCTCAACGCCCGGCTCGATCAGAAAGATGGTGTGGAAATTGCCGTCGCCGACATGCCCCACGATGGCCGCCGTCAGGAAGGATTGCGAAACGTCGGCCCGCGTTTCGCCGATGGCCTCGGCCAGTCGCGAGATGGGCACGCAGACGTCCGTCGTCAAACCCTTGCAGCCGGGCTTCAAGGCCAGCGCCGCGTAATAGGCGTCGTGCCTGGCCTGCCACATTTTCGAACGATCCTCAGTCTTGGCCGCCCAGGTAAAGCGCTCGCCGCCCTCTTCGGCGGCGATGGCGCCCACCGTCTCGGCCTGTTCCGCCACCCCTTGTTGGGAACCGTGGAATTCGAAGAACAAGGTGGGCTTTTCCAAAAGATCGAGCTTGGCGAATCGATTGACCGCCATCACCGAGGTTTCGTCCAGCAATTCCATTCTGGCCACCGGAATGCCGCTTTGGATGATCAGGATCACGGTGTTGACGGCGGCCTCGACGCTGGGAAACGAGCAGACAGCCGCCGAGATGGCTTCCGGAATGCCGTACAGACGCAAGGTCAATTCGGTGATGATGCCCAGCGTTCCCTCGCAGCCGACGAACAGATGGGTCAGGTCGTATCCCGCCGCCGACTTCTTGGCCCTGGACGCCGTGGTGATGATCTGTCCGTCGGGCAACACGACGGTGGCCGACAGCACGGCCTCTTTCATGGTGCCGTAGCGCACGGCGTTGGTGCCGGAAGCGCGGGTCGCCGCCATGCCGCCCAGGCTGGCGTCGGCCCCCGGATCGACCGGAAAGAACAGGCCCTGATCGCGTAAGAATTCGTTCAACTGCTTGCGCGTGACGCCTGCCTGGACCGTCACGTCCAAATCCTCGGGACGCACGGCGACGATCTTGTTCATCCCCATCAGATCGATGCAGACCCCGCCTTCCAGCGCCGCCACATGGCCTTCCAGCGAGGTGCCGGTGCCGAAGGCGACCACGGGCACGCGGCGCTTGGCGCAGGCCTTGACGATGGCGCTGACCTCTTCGGTCGATTGGGCGAAGGCCACGGCGTCGGGCAAGGCCGTCTCGTGATAGGATTCGTCGTGGCCGTGCTGCTCGCACACCGCGCCCGAGGTGCTGAGGCGCTCGCCCAGAAGCGCTTTCAACTCGGCGATCAATTCAGGGGGAGCCGTCCGGCGAACTGGCTTGTCCATGGATATGTCTCCTAAATCAGCAGCCCCGCCACGGCGCCGGTCATCAGACTGGCCAACGTGCCGGAGAGGATCGACTTCACGCCAAGCTCGACGATCTCGGCCCGTCGCGTCGGGGCCAAAGCCCCCATGCCGCCGATCATGATGCCAAGACTTCCGAAATTGGCGAAACCGCACATACCGTATGTCATGAGGAGGCGCGAGCGCTCGTTCAAGGCCCCTTGGGGCAATTGGGACATTTTGAGGTAAGCCAGCAGTTCGTTCAACACCGTCTTGACCCCCATCAGTTCGGCGGCCACGAACACATCCTGGGCGGGAATTCCCATCAGCCAGACCAGCGGGATCATCGGCCAGGAGAAAATGCGTTCCAGCGTCACCGGCCTGCCCGCGAAATCGGGCAACAGATTCAAGGCCGCATTGCCCAGATAGACCAACCCGACCAGCACGATCAGCATCGCCGTGATGTTCAGCAGCAGTTGAATGCCGTCCTGGGTTCCTTTGGCGACGGCATCCATCGAACCGGCATACAGGGCTTCGGGGGCAAGTGCTTCGCTGGCGGTTTTTCCCGTGTCCGGCACCATGATCTTGCCCACCATCACTGCGGCGGGAACGCTGATCAGCGAGGCGGTCAGCAGATGGCCGATGGGATCGGGAATGACGCCGTTCAGGAAGGTGGCGTAAAGCACCATCACGGTCCCGGCGATGGTAGCCATGCCGCAAGTCATGACCACGAACAATTCGCCCCGGCTTAAGCGTTCGAGATAGGGCCTGATCAGCAGCGGCGCTTCGACCATGCCCAGAAAGGCGTTGGCGGCGGCGCTGACGCCGACGGCGCCGCCCACTTTCATGCTCTTCTCAAGCAGGAAGGCAAAGCCGCGCACCACCAAGGGCAGGATGCGCCAGTGATAGAGCAGCGCCGACAAGGCGCTCATCAGCAGCACCAGGGGCAAGGCCTGGAAGGCCAGCACGAAACTGGAGCCGGGGGCGCTCTCGGCAAAGGGCAGCGCCCCGCCGCCCAGAAAGCCGAACACGAACGAGGTTCCGGCCTGAGTGGCCCCTTGCAAGACGGCCACTATATTTCCAAGGACGGCAAAGGCTTCCTTGACGCCCGGAAATTTCAGCAACAAGGCGGCCAGGGCGATTTGCACGGCAAGGCCCGCCAGAACCAGACGCCATGAGACGAGGCGCTTGCCCTCGCTGAACATCCAGGCGACGGCCACCAAGCCCAGAAGCCCGACAATGCTTTGCAACTGTTCCAAGCGCCCTCCCCTTTCGTTTGAATCCGACACTACCCCCTGGGCTGGGGGCTGGCAACGGCTTGGCGTTTCACGTTAATCTAATGGATGCGCGCCTTGGACCCCAGCCTGTTCAGCTTGCAACAGCCCACCAGCCAGACCCTTCCCCTGGTGGTCGCCGTTCCGCATGCCGGGCGCGATTACGGGGAACGTTTTTCAAGCGGGACCGTGATCGGCTTGCCGCAATTGCGCGTCACCGAGGATGCCTTCGCCGATGAACTGGCGTCTCAGGCGCCAGCCCTGGGCATTCCCCTGCTGTGCGCCCTGTTTCCCCGCATCTGGCTGGATGTGAACCGGGACGCAGGCGAAATCGATCCCTTGCTGACGCCGGACGCTAACGCCGAAGCCTCGTTCCTGGCCTCCAACAACGTGCGGGCCGGGCTGGGCGTGGTGCCCAGGCTGCTGACCGGCGGGCGGACGATCCACGCGGCCCAGCTGCCGATGGCCGAAATCAAGGCGCGGCTGTCCATGGCTTGGCGTCCCTATCACGACTGCTTGGCCGAATTGACCGAAACCACCAGACAGCATTTCGGAACCTGCCTTTTGATCGACTGTCACAGCATGCCCAGCGGGCGCGAGATCGATCCCATCGATATCTCGCTGGGCGACGGTTTCGGCGCCACCGCCGATCCATCCATCGTTGATGAAGCGGAACGGTTCTTCCTGGAACTGGGGCTGAACGTCTCTCGCAACCAGCCCTATGCGGGCGGCTATACGACGCGCCATTACGGAAAACCCGAGACGGGGATTCACGCCCTGCAAATCGAGATCAGGCGCGGCCTTTACATGGACGAACGCAGCTTCGAACGCCAGCCGGGACTGGCGGAACTGACGACCCATCTGGGCGACTTGTTTGCCCGGATGGGTCGGATCGTTCACAGCCTCGCGTAATATAAGACGGCCCCCAGAAGGGCGCTGGCCAACAACACTTTCAGCATGCCCATCTTGAATTTCAGCGTCGCCAGAATGGCCGCCGCCGAAAGAGCCAGCGCCAGCGCGTCCAGACTGGACAGGTCGGGAACCAGCAACTTCATGCCGAACATCCGCACTTCGTCCAGCTTGGCGAACAAGACATGCAGCGCGAACCAGACCGACAGGTTCAAGATGACGCCCACCACCGCCGCCGTGATCGCCGACAGGGCGGCATTCAGGCTTTGGTTGCCGCGCAGGGCTTCGATATAGGGCGCTCCCAGGAAGATCCAAAGAAAGCAGGGAACGAAGGTGACATAGGTGGTCACCACCGCGCCGATGGTTCCGGCCACCAAGGGATCAAGCGGCCCCGGATTGCGCCACGCGGCCAGGAAACCCACGAATTGCAGCACCATGATCAACGGTCCCGGCGTGGTTTCGGCCAAACCCAACCCATCCAGCATCTCGCCCGGTTGCAGCCAGCCGTAAGTGCCCACCGCCTGTTGGGCGACATAGGCCAGCACGGCGTAAGCGCCGCCGAAGGTCACCACCGCCATCTTGCTGAAGAAAATGCCCTCCTGGGTGAAGACATGGCCAACCCCCAGAAATGCGGCGAAGAGGAGAAGGGGGGCCAGCCACAAGGTCAGCCAGACCGCCGATACTTTTAGCGCGCGGCCCGCCGACGGTTTGGTGTGGTCAAGGCTTCCCGCCAGAAAGGCGGCGTCGATCACCGCTTCGTCTTCTTTCTTGACGGCTTTCTTGGCTTGCACGAAGACGTGCGGCCACTTGCGCCCCCCCAAAAAGCCGATCAATCCGGCGCCTGCCACGATCAGGGGAAAGGGCAGATCCAGAAAGAAAATGGCGAAGAAGGCCAGACCGGCCAGACCGTACATGAAGCGGTTCTTGAGTGCGCGTTTGGCGATGCGCAGCAAGGCTTCCACCACCACGGCCAGCACGGCGGCCTTGATGCCGAAGAACAGGGCTTCGACCACCGGCAATTCATGCAGCGTGGCGTACAGCACGCTCAAGCCCCACATCACGATGGCGCCGGGCAGCACGAACAAAATGCCCGCCGCCAAGCCGCCCGCCGTGCGATGCAAAAGCCATCCCATATAGGTGGCCAGTTGCTGGGCCTCGGGTCCCGGCAGCAGCATGCAATAATTCAGCGCATGCAAGAAACGGCTTTCGGAAATCCACTTCTTCTCATCGACCAGCAGCCGGTGCATCAGGGCGATCTGTCCCGCCGGCCCTCCGAAGCCGATCAGTCCTATTTTCAGCCACAGGCGAAAGGCCTCGCCGAAGCTAACGCCTTTGTTCGTTTGTTCCATCATGTCCTCACGCCGTCCAGCTATGGGTTTCAGTCTGGCAGCTTTTCAGCCAGGCGTAGAGTGAATCGTAGATGAACATGCCATGCCTAAGCATCTCGTGATCGTCTTCGAACAAGGCCGACAGGCCCAGCGAGATGGCCAGCAGGCCGGATGCCTGCGGAGCCAAGTCCAACCGATCCGTATCCGCGCCGCGCCGCGCACGATAACCGCCAGACGGCGCAACTGGGGCTGGGTCAGCTTGTAGCGTTCAAGAAAAATGTCGAAGCTGCAAAGCTCGCCCTGATGCGACAGGTCGGCGCCTGGAATGTCATAGGGAATGGCCTGTTCCTGTTCGGCGACCGTGAAAACCTGTTCCTTGGGGACATACAGGAATTCGGGCGCGTCGTCGATGAAGCGCGCAATCAGCCAAGGGCAGGCGATGCGGTCGATCTTGGGGCGTTCGCGGGTGATCCATTTCATGGCGGCATCCTTTGCGTTGTGGAAAGGATGCGGATCGGCCAATCATCCATGAATTCCGGCCAAGCCACACCCTCCCCGGTTTTGGGGCGAGTGCAGAACTTGGACGATTCGCCAGATTGGGCGGGCCGTCTAACCGGGCGTCTGCGGCCCGGTTCTGAATAACTAGCTCTTTCCTATGTCGGAATCAATCAGGAAGGATCGCCGACCGTCGACGGATTTTCCTTCAGCGTGAAAATGAAATTGCTGCCGCCGCCGGGTTCGCTTTCGATCCAGATGTCGCCGCCATGCGCCTTGACGATGCGCTGGCAGAGGGCTAGGCCGATGCCGTAACCGGGAATGGACGCGCCCGCGTCGCGCTGGAACAGCTGAAAGACGCGCTCGCGCCTGTCTTCAGGAATGCCGATGCCGTTGTCGCGCACCGAAACCTTGATCTCGCCCTTGCCTGGAAAAAAGTCGATGCGCACCCGAGGCGCGCGGTCGGGATGGCGGTATTTCAGCGCGTTCTCGATCAAGTTCTGGATCAGGCGCCTGATCAGTTCCCGATTGCATCGCACATTGGGCAGGTCGGCCCTGGCCGCCACGTCGATAGCCCCGCTGGCCGATGCGGCAAGGGGCTGCAGCATGTCCGCCGCTTCTATTGCAATCTCGGGAATGCTGGCGCTGGAATACGAATCGGCGGATTGATGGCCGACCCTGGAATAATCGAGCAGCCCCAGAATCATCGCGTCCATCTGCTGGGCGCCCGCGCGGATATGTTCAAGAAACTCGGCGCCTTCGCCGGTCAGGACATCCTTGAAGCGCCGATCCAGCAATTGCGCGAAGCCGTTGATGTTGCGCATGGGGGCGCGCAGATCGTGCGAAATGGCATAGGCGAAACTCTCCAACTCCTTGTTCGAGCGGACCAGTTCGGCGGTTCTCGTTTCCACGCGTTGGGCCAAAGTTTCGCGCTCGCGGGCCAAATCCCTGGCCGCCAGATTCTTGGCGTGCAGGGCGCGAGCCAGGGAAACGGCCAACACGATCAAGGCCAGCACGAACAGCGTCAGCGTCAACAGGTGCCAGCGATAGGCCTCGAGAAGATCGGGCGGCTGGTTCAGAATGATTGAACCCGGCTGCAGTTTCTTGCGGTCGTCCCACCCCCACTTGTCCAACTGCGTCCAATCATAGACATGGCGCATGCTGGCCGGATGAGTGACCGGCCTGTCCTGGCTGATGTCCTGAACCGCCTTGCCGACATTGCGCCCGACAACCTCGACGCTGAGTTGGTATCCGCCGACGACGCCGCTGCCCATCAGGCTTTCCCAATTGCTGAAGATGGGCGCATTCGCCGTCTCGGCGATGCGGCGCGCCGCCTCGAAGGGCGTCAACTGCGCGCCGCGACCATCCGAGAACATCAGCAGGTAATAGATGATCGTTCCCGGCGGCAGTTTCGAGGTTCTGGCGATCGTTTCGTCAAGCGGCAAGTCGAACAGTTCATCGACCGGAAGGTTGGGGGCAACCTTGTCTTTGGCCTGCCTGAAATTATTCAGTCTCGTCCGACCCATCGCATTCGACTGCTCGACGATCACCGCGATGCGCTTGGCCTGGCTAAGGCGCAGCGCCTCGCTGAGCGAGGTTTCGTAATCGGTCTTGACCGTGATGCTGACGTCGCGCTCGGGCGACATGTTGATCGCCGCTACGTCCGTATCGGACAATTCAAGATAGATGATGGGCGTTTCTTCGCCCAAAAGATCGCGGCTTGCCGCCGCCAGCGCCGCCGCCGGAAGCGCCCAAGCGATCACCGCGTCGAACCGTTGGTCCTTGTATTTCTTGGCGATTAGGGCGCGAACACCTTGCGCCGCCTGATCGGCGGGCAGGCGCGAGGCATCCAGAAATTCAAAATAGACGTTGCTCTGCCCGGCGCGGTAGCCAAGCACATGGTCCAACCCGCGCTCGAAAGCGGCCTGGGCGGGCAAATCCTTGTTGAAACTAGACAAGACCAGCAGATTCAACCGCTCCGGCGACGCAAGCGCCCCCCGCCCCGGGAACAAGGCAAGGCCGACCAGAAACGCAAACAGGCACACGCGTCCCCACATCCGCGAGGACAGACTGCAATCAGGCATTCTTTTGTTCCGTTCAGATGGAACTTATTTCGTAATATTAGCAAAAAATATAGGGATATGTATTTGCCGATACAACGTGGCAGCCCCGCAAAAACGCGGGGCTTTGCTGGGGGTGCATTTTAAATGCGCCAGCATCTCATTGAACCCATTGAATTTAGTGTTTTAAAAGCACGGAGCGTGTCTTAAGCGCTTGCGGAATCAACCACCCTTTGCCAATCCAACTCCTTCGGCTATCATGCTTTGCATGGCAACTAAGATCGAAACGACGGTCAGGACTGCGGCAGCCGATCTCGCCAAGGCGGGTTTGTCGGGCGGTCGACATGTCACCATGCTGATCCGCGACGCCGAGGATGAAGCGAAGCTCGCGGAGCTGAGCAAAGCCATTGCCGAGGGCGATAGCAGCGGCGAACCGGTCGAGGCCGCGCAGGTCTTCGCCGATCTGAAACGCCACCTGACGGCAAAGTCGCACAAGCTGTCTTAATGGCTGGGGCATTTTTTCAGCCCGCAGCCCGGCGCGACCTTTTTGAAATTGCCGATTACATCGACAGCGACCGCCCTGGCCGGGGGATGGCCTTCGCCCAAGAGATCGAAACCGCCTGCAAATTGTGGGCAGGAATGCCTTTGGCCGGGCGCACGCGCGACGAAATCTCGCCAGGGCTGCGCAGCTTTCCCGTCGGACAATATATCGTTTTCTACCGCCCCATCGATGACGGCATCTTGATCATCCGCGTCCTGCACGGCATGCGTGATTTGAAGACGCTGCTTTAAATGTCCAAGGCCGTTCTTTCAGATATGCCCGTAATGCGCTAAGATCGGCCCCTCGGCGGGCGCGTGGATATGGGGTCAGAGTTGATTTCTTGAGATAGAGATATGGTAGAGATATGGGGTCAAGAGATATGGGGTCAGAGTTGATTTCTTTTGCGGCCCATGAAGCCGGGTAGGGAAAAAAATCGACTCTGACCCCAATTTCTTGGTAGCATATTTTTTGGCGCAAGCTCTACACGTCCAGCAAATTTAAGACTTTAACTATCTAGTATCTAAATTGCTAAATATAAAATCGCCAACAATAACAAAGTGACTATAATTAATAGCCATCCCTACTATTTCAGGAAAAACGTTTGGGGGAAATTGGGGTCAGAGTCGATTTCATTTTCGCCCCATGAAGCTGGGTAGGGAAAAGATCGACTCTGCCCCCACAACCGACCCCACAACTCCAATTTCCCCCAATTTCCCCAATTTCCTGCTGGACCCCAATTTCCTGTTTCTGGGCAATCCATTGATTTTGAACAAAAAAAGGGGCCGCAGCGAACTGCGGCCCAAGTCTAGGGAGGAAACGTCCAAGAAAGCAGACAAGTCAGCGTCGTTGACGCTCAATTGCTGCAGTGCGAAATATAGCGATACAGATGTTGCGGTGCAAGAGCATTTTTGCATAGCTGATAAACTCTTTTCCTCTCAGGCATCTATTGGAAAGCGCCGCCGGTCGCCTGCTTCTGGCCCGCACATTGCATCGGATATTGCGGATATCAGGAACCGCAAACATGTCAAAGCACTGCCGCCCCCTCTTCGCCCTTCCCGCCCTGTTTCTGGCTTTGCTGGTTTCGGCCCCGGCGGCCGCCCAAAATGACCCATTTGCCTTGTGCAGCACCCAAGTTGCCAGGGCCGAGGCCGAGGCAGGCATCCCAAAAGGCCTGCTGGCCGCCATTTCAGCCGTCGAGTCCGGACGCTGGGACAAGGAACGCCGCGCCGCCCTGGCCTGGCCCTGGACGGTGACATCGGGCAGCAATGGGCAATTTTTCGCTAGCAAGGCGGAAGCGATTGCCGAGGTCCGACGCATGAAGGCGCAAGGCATTCGCAACATCGACGTCGGTTGCATGCAGATCAACCTGCATTTCCACGCCGAAGCTTTCGATTCCCTGGACGAGGCCTTCGATCCCGCCACCAACGCCAGCTATGCCGCCCGCTTCCTGGGGTCGCTTTACCAGACCCATCAAGATTGGATGACGGCGGCCAGCCACTACCACTCGGCCACGCCCGAACTGGGGGCGCGCTACCGGGCCAAGGTTCTGGCCGCCTGGAACGGCGAAGCGGCTCCGAGCGGCCCCATCGCCCAGGAAACGCTTCAAACGGCTGACTGGACCCTGGTTCGCCCGGCATTCGCCAAGCCTGCCGACGGCGCCACGGCCAAACTGGCTTCGGCGCCCGCCATCCAGCCCAGACCGCAAATCACCGCGCCCAGCGCCGCCAACGCCAACCGTCAGCCCGCCAAAGTCCAGGCGGTCGCCCATATCGCCACGCCCCCCAGCGAGGCGGCCAGACAGGAAGCCAGGAACTTCGCCAATGCCTGGCGCGAGGCAAGGCTGGCCGAATACAAGAACCGCAAGACGGCCAGGGGCGGCGTTTGATTTTCTAAACTTCGGGCGTTTTCGGGGCGGCGTTGGAAGCCGCCAGGGCTTCGGCCTCTTCGGCGGCGATGGCCGCCTGTTGGGCGCGCCTGCGCTTCATGGTGCTAAAGAACCACAGCACGACGAACAGGGCGACGAAACCGCCCATGATGTGGAATTTGTACGCCCCCAGCCATTCGCCCATGGCGACGCCCAGGAAATAGCCGCCCCAGGCGAAGGCATTGGCCCAGACGGCGGCGGCGATGAAATTGAGGATGAAATATTTCAAGCGCGAAACGCCGCTCATGCCGATCACGAAGGGGCTGATGTTGCGCACGCCGTAGATGAAACGGAAAGACAGGATGAACAGGGTCTGATGGTCGCGGACCATGTGAAAGGCCCATTCGACTTTCTTTTCCATGCCCGGCCAGCGGGCCAGCAAGGGCTGTCCGTAGCGCCGTCCGATATAGAAATAGAACTGATCGCCGATGAAGCTGCCCATCAGCGCGAACAGCATGACCAGCCAGATATTGATGTGATAAGTGCCTTCCTGGGCCAAGTATCCCAGCACGATGATGAAGGTTTCGCCTTCCAAAAAGGTCCAGATCACCACCACCGCATAGACAAGGTAATGGTAGCTTTCCAGAAAGCTGCGAGCGTGCTGTAAGATTTCGTCCAAGATGGTCCCGGGTGCAAAGCGCTGGCGTTTTTTTCAATGTCGTCAAGACGGAGGCTTCCGTCAATGGCCGACCTTCCTTTTCGCAAGTGCGCTATTTGTGACCCGCCAGGGGCAGGCTGTCCAGCGGATAAAGACGCGTCACATGCCCCATCTTGCGACCTGGGCGCATTTGCGTTTTTCCATACAGGTGCAATTTGGCGTTGGGTTCGCCCAACAGGGCTTCCCACTTGCCGGCCGCTTCGCCGATCAGATTGGTCATCACCGCGTCGGAATGACGTCGGGGCGATCCCAGGGGCAGGCCGCAAACGGCGCGCACCACTTGCTCGAACTGGCTGGTCAGGCAGGCGTCGATCGTCCAATGGCCGGAATTATGGGGTCTGGGCGCCATTTCATTGACCAGCAGGCGGCCATCGCCGGTCAGGAACATCTCGACCGCCAGCACGCCGACCAGATTTAAAGCATCGACCGCCTGATGGGCGATGGCCAGCGCTTTGTCGCGCAGATCGCTGGAAATCGGCGCCGGGGCGGTGGTGGTGTCCAGGATATGGTGGGTGTGAACATTTTCCACCACATCCCAAGCCGCCCAGCTTCCATCCAGGCCGCGGGCGACCAGGGCCGATATCTCGCGCTCGAACGTCACAAAACCTTCAAGAACCGCCCGCTCCGTCGCCAGACTGTCCCAGGCTTGGTCCAGATTGGTGTCCGGGCCGATCTTGACCTGCCCTTTGCCGTCATAGCCAAGCCTGGCCGTCTTCAGGATCGAGGGCGTGCCGAGTTCCAGCACGGCGGCCTTCAGATCAAGGGCCGAACCGACGTCGCGCCAAGGCGCCGTCTCGATGCCGAGATCGTTGAAGAAGCGCTTCTCGCAAAGCCGGTCCTGGGCGGTTTCCAGCGCATACGATCCGGGCCGCACGGGAATCAAGCGCTCGAGAAAACGCACCGGACTGGACGGAATGTTCTCGAATTCCAGCGTGACCGCATCGACCTGGGACGCGAACTTGGCCAGCGCCGCCTCGTCTTCGAACGAAGCCACGGTGACGGCGTCCGACACCTGGGCGGCGGGGCTGTTTTCTTCCGGCGTGAAGATATGCGCCCGATAGCCCAGCGACGCCGCCGCCAGGGCCGTCATGCGGCCCAATTGTCCGCCGCCTAAAATGCCAATGGTGCCGCCGGGCGGAATCGGACGATGAGAGGGCATGAAGTTGTTCCGTCAGACCGGTTCGTCGGCGACCGAGGCCGTCTGGGTGGCCCTTCTTTCATCGACGGCTTGGGCCAGTTTGGGGTCCGACAGGGCCAGGACGCTGGCGGCCAGCAAGGCGGCGTTGACGGCGCCCGCCCTTCCGATGGCCAATGTACCCACGGGAATGCCCGCAGGCATCTGGACGATGGACAACAGACTGTCCATGCCTTTCAAGGCCTGACTTTCGACGGGAACGCCGAACACCGGCAAGCGGGTCATGGACGCGGTCATGCCGGGCAGATGGGCAGCCCCGCCCGCCCCCGCGATGATGACCTTAAGCCCCCTGGACACGGCGCTTTCGGCGTAATCGACCAGCCGCTTGGGCGTGCGATGGGCCGAAACGATGCGCACTTCATGCGCCACGCCAAGTTCATCCAGGATCCCAGCGGCATGGCGCATGGTCTCCCAGTCGGATTGGCTGCCCATGATGATGCCGACCAACGGCTGGCTCATAACGCGAAAGGCCCTTTAGCCACAGGAAAGCGGGGATTATAGGGAGGACGCCGCCGGATGCAATAAATAACAAAGGGCCGGTCCTAAGACCGGCCCTCGAAAGATCGGGAATGCCTGGATCAAGGACTAAGTCGATGCATCTCGTCCTTAAGCCGCAATTTCTGGCGTTTCAATTCGTGAATTTGAACATCGTCGGGACTGGGGCGGTGGGTCTCGTTTTCCAACGCCGCCTCAAGCGCGGCATGTTTGGTACGTAAAGATTCCAGGCGGTCCTCTATGCTCATTTCGAGCCTCCATGTGAGTTGGTGGCCCAAGAATCCTAACCGAAACCCGTTGTGGATAAAACAACAACTGGGTCAGCATTTATGACCTTGCCGGGGAACGGCTTAAGGCGGAAGGGAAAAATCGATATTCCGGCCCTTGATGCTGCGATGCAGCGCTTCCCCCCCATCCCCGGCCATCTGGTCGAAATAGCGCAGCACCACCGGCTTTTGGGCCGAGAAGGTGATCACCCAATGGTCCAGCAGGCGCCTGACCTCGGTATCCAGATTGTTGGGCAGGCATTCGATGACATAGGCGGCATAACGCGATTTGAGGTGGGGCGGGCAGAAATAGGCCTTGTTGGGCGACAGGGCCAGGGGAACGAAATCGGCGCGCCCCTTGAAGGTGGCCAGAATGCCCTCGGTGACTTCGGGCATCAGGTAGGAGAACACGTCGTCAAAGACGATCACGCCGTCTGGCGAGGTGGCTTCGAGCGCGATCTTTGAATCGGCCAGGATATGCGTCAATCGATGGTCGCCATCGACGTGAAACAGGCGGGCCTTGCCTTGACCCACCTTTTCCAGGACCCGCGCCGGTTCCTTGGTCGTATCCGCCTTGACCAGATTGAAGCGGCCCAGGTCGAACCCCAGTTCAAGCGCGTTGCCGATGAAAGCGTCGGGATGGTTGTAGGGCGGATTGGGCCAGTAAAGATCGAAGATGTCGATCGCCTGCATCCGTTCGCCAGGCCTTAGCAGATGCGCCATCAGAAAGGCCGAGCGGCCATGCAAAACGCCGATTTCCGCCATGTCGCCCGTAACACCCGCCCCTTTCTGCGCCAAATCCAGGGCTAAAAACAGCCCGGCATCCAGGGGCGACAGAAAGCCCTGCACGCCCTCCATGCGGTTCGAGATGTAATCAAGGGCGGGCAGATAGGGCGAGTCTTCCACTGCCCTTACACCTTGGCTTCGCCGACATAGATGCCAAGCCCCTGCGCCGAGCGCAGCAGGGGATCGTCCAGCGAGACCGAGCGCGTGACACCGGCGACTTCGGCCAGGGGCACGTCGGTGACGCCACGGCCTTGCCAAGCCACCATGCGGTCGAAACGCTCATAGGCCACCAGATCGACCGCATGCACGCCGAAGGCCGAAGCCAGAACGCGGTCGCGCATCGAAGGCGTGCCGCCCCGCTGCACATGGCCCAGCACCGTATAGCGGGTTTCGGCGCCCACCAGATTGGCCAGCTTGTCGGACAGATAATGGCCGATGCCGCCGTAACGCACCTGTTGGTCGGAATGGGCCACCGTGACCGGACCGCCGGTTTCCGTTTTCACGCCCTCGGCCACCACCATCAGCCCGTGATTGCGCCCAGTGGCCTTCACCCTGTCGAGCTTGGCCTTCACCCCCTCCAGCGTATAGGGAATTTCGGGGATCAGGATCACGTCGGCGCCGCCCGCCACGCCGGAATGCAGGGCGATATGACCCGCGTCGCGGCCCATCACTTCCAGAATCATGATGCGATGATGGCTGGCCGCCGTGGGCTGCAACCGGTCCAGCGCTTCGACGCAGACATCGACGGCGGTGTTGAACCCCACCGAGGATTGCGTCAGGTGCACGTCGTTGTCGATGGTCTTGGGCACGGCGACCAGGGGAATGTTGCCCTGCTGGGCCAGTTTGCGGATGATGCGCAAGGACCCGTCGCCGCCGATGGCGATCATGGCGTCGATGCCAAGCTCGCGCACCGCCTCGATAAGTTCGTTCGACCGGTCCTTCTTCGTGCCGTCCGGCATCGGAAAGGCGAAGGGGTCGCCCTTGTTGGTGGTGCCCAGGAAGGTGCCGCCCTGGCGCAGCATGTCGCCGCCGCAAACGTTGAGATCGAGTTCCAGATACTGCAAGGGCCGCTGCATCAGGCCCATCGTGCCGTCCTTGATGCCCAGCACCCGCCAGCCATAGCCATCGACGGCCCTGGCCACCACGGCGCGGATCACCGCGTTCAGCCCGGCGCAGTCGCCCCCCGAGGTCAGAACCGCTATCGTCTTTTTGTGGCTGTTGGCCATGCGCGCTGTCCCTTATGCAACTTGTTCAAATGGTTTTGAGTCTGCTAGTCTTGGCCCATGATCGACGAGACCCAGGAAGAACTCAAGGCCCGGCTTGCCATGCTTCGAACGGAGCATCGCGATCTCGACGACGTCATCGCCACGCTGGCCGAGAAAGCCCCCCTGGATCAAATACAGATGCAACGCCTGAAAAAACGCAAGCTGCTTCTGAAGGATCAGATCAGCAAGCTCGAGAATATTTTGTTACCGGACATTATCGCTTAATCGAACAGATCGGCATGGGTGCCGGTTCTGGTTAAAACCAGTTCCTCCTCAGAGACAAGCCAGATCAGCAACCAGTCGGCTTCGACGTGACACTCCCAGTGCGGCGCCCAGTCGCCTGACAGGCGATGAGGCCGGTTGCGGGGATCGATGGGCAGGCCCGATTGCAGCCTTTCAACGACAGACCATAGTTTCTCGAGATTCTTCCCGCGCTTCCTGGCCAGCTTCAGATCGCGCTCGAACTGGCGCGTCGTAACGATATCCAGGGGAAAGGGCGGCATCAGCGATGGGCCGCTCTCAAAGCCTCCAGGCTTTTCCACTTCTTCAAATTCTTGCCCTGCCCAGCATCCCGCATCGCCGCCAGCGTCGCCTTGTTGGGGATTTTCACCTCGAAGGGCAAACCGTGCTGCAGCGTGACCTGTTTGTAGAACAAGGTGATCGCCTCGGTCGAGGTCAGGCCAAGTGCTTCGAACACGGCCTCTGCCTCATGCTTGAGGTCAGGTTCTACCCGGGCGCGGATGGTCTCGGTTTTGGGCATGGCGGTTCTCCGTTTCCAGAAACGTACCCCAAATGGGGTGCAGATACAAGAGACGCGAGAAGCCAGAGAGAAGCGAGATCAATAGAGAAACAGGGACAGGTCTTGATTGTTTCCTGATTTTACCGTCGCCTAAACCGCCGGGTCGCAGCGCAAAAGCGCCTCTTCGGCCGGTTCGCCGGGTTCAAACCTTTGCGCTTTCCAAGAAATCTCGACCGGGATGCGCTCGCCCTCCCATTCGAACAGGCGCATGCCCAACTGCTCCATCACGCTGTCGATCTTGTGGACGGCCTGTTCTTGCGTGGCCTGCGGCATGACGACGGCCAGACAGGGGCCGCCCAGACAGCCCACGATGTCGGTCTGGCGAACCTGATTGACCAGCACTTCGGTCACTTGCGCCAACAGCGCATCCGACGCATGCAGGCCGAAGCGCCCCCGCAGCATGTCGCAGGTGCGAATGTCGAAGCGGGCCAGCGACCCGGCAATCGCCGAACGTTCGGAATAGTCCTTCAGGCGCGTCAGTTCGCGCAGAAAGGCGCGCCGGTTGAAGCAGCCGGGCAGCCAGGCGTGCTTGTCGGCCTGCTCCTCCAGCCATTTCATGCGGCTGTCGCGCTGCTCGATCTCGGCGCGCAGACGGTCCATTTCGGAAACCATTGAATTGAGCGCCTTTTGCACTTCGGGCGTCAGTTTGCGCTCGGGGATGCCCAGCACCGAGGCGATGTCGGAAAAGACATGGCGCAGCGAGGGCGTTCGCTTGTTGCGCTGCTGCTGCCCGCCATAGCTGCCATAGCCAAGCCCGGCGCTGGGGCCGCTGGCGGGCGACGATGCCCCCGCAGCTTGCGCCGAGGCGGTGGTGAGAGGTATCTCGGCCATTGCCATCCTTTCCGTTGCAGGGCCAAGTAGGAACAAACCGTCCGCCGACCATTTCTTGGCCTAGCGCAAGATGTTGTCACACTATATCACAATTTCAATTGCGGCGAAGGGGGCATACAACCTTTCCAGCGCCTCCCCGTTCGGGCGGTTTTTCGGGTAGGAGAGGCTTGCCAACGCCCCCCGGCCTGTCGCAAACTGCGACCCTAAAAAGAATTAGGCCTAATCTCAAAGAAGGAAACGCACCATGAGCGGCCGTTACGCCGAAGACTATCAGCGCTCGATCAATGACCCCAACGGCTATTGGGCCGATGCCGCCAAGGACATCGTCTGGTCCAAGCCCTATGCCAAGGTGCTGGACGATTCGAAGCCCCCCTTCTATCGCTGGTTCACGGGCGGCGAGGTCAATACCTGCTTCAACGCGTTGGACCGCCATGTCGAGGAGGGGCGCGCCGATCAGGCGGCGCTGATCTATGACAGCCCGGTCACCAACACCAAAGCCACCTTCACCTATCGCGAATTGCGAGACGCCGTTGCGTCGTTCGCGGGCGTGCTGGCCGGTCTGGGCGTGGCCAAGGGCGACCGCGTGATTCTGTACATGCCGATGGTGCCCGAAGCCGCCATCGCCATGCTGGCCTGCGCCCGCCTGGGCGCCGTGCATTCCGTGGTCTTCGGCGGTTTCGCCGCCAACGAATTGGCGACCCGCATCAACGACGCCAAGCCCAAGGTGATCGTGTCCGCCTCTTGCGGCATCGAAGTGGCGAAGGTGATTCCCTACAAGCATCTGCTGGACGGCGCCATCGACATGGCGACCCACAAGCCCAGCCATTGCGTGATCTTGCAGCGCCCGATGGAAAAGGCCGACATGGTGCCGGGGCGCGACGTCGATTGGGCCGAAGCGGTCAAAACCGCCAAGCCCGCCGATTGCGTGCCGGTGGCCGCCACCGACCCGCTTTACATCCTCTATACGTCGGGCACCACCGGCCAGCCCAAGGGCGTTGTGCGCGACAATGGCGGCCATATGGTGGCCTTGAAGAAATCGATGAAGACCGTCTACGACATGGACCCCGGCGACGTGTTCTGGGCGGCTTCCGACGTTGGCTGGGTGGTCGGCCACAGCTATATCGTTTACGCGCCCCTTTTGCACGGCTGCACCACCATCTTGTACGAAGGCAAGCCGGTGGGCACGCCCGACGCGGGCGCCTTCTGGCGCGTGATCTCGGAACACAAGGTCAAGGCGCTGTTCACCGCGCCAACCGCCTTTCGCGCCATCAAGCGCGACGATCCGAACGCCGAATTCTTGAAAAAGTACGACATGAGCTGTTTCAAGACGCTGTTCCTGGCGGGCGAGCGTTGCGACCCCGACACGCTGAAATGGGCCGAAGACCATCTGAAGGTGCCGGTGGTCGATCACTGGTGGCAGACCGAGACCGGCTGGGCCATTTGCGCCAATCCGATGGGGCTTGAGCGTTTTGCCGTCAAGCCCGGCTCGCCCACCAAGGCCGTGCCCGGTTGGGACGTGCAGGTGCTGGACGAAGCGCATCATCCGGCCAAGCCAGGCCAGGTGGGGGCGTTGGTGATGAAACTGCCGCTGCCTCCGGGCAGTTTGCCGACGCTGTGGAACGCAGACGAGCGCTATGTCCAAAGCTATCTCGAGGAGTTTCCGGGCTTTTACAAAACCGGCGACGCGGGCTTCATCGACGAGGACGGTTACGTCTATGTCATGAGCCGCACCGACGACATCATCAATGTCGCCGGACACCGCCTAAGCACCGGCGGCATGGAGGAAGTGCTGGCCAATCACCCCGACGTCGCCGAATGCGCCGTCATCGGCGTTGCCGACCAGTTGAAAGGCCAATTGCCTTTGGGCTTCGTAGTGCTGAAGGCGGGCGTCACCAAACCGCACAACGAGATCGTGAAGGAAATCGTGGCCATGGTGCGCGACCGCATCGGACCCGTCGCCGCCTTCAAGACGGCGTTGGTGGTCAAGCGCCTGCCCAAAACCCGCTCGGGAAAAATTCTGCGCGGCACCATGCAAAAGATCGCCGACCAGCAGGAGTACAAGATGCCCGCCACCATCGACGATCCGCAAATTCTGGGCGAGATCGACGAGGCCTTGACCGAAGTGGGCTACGCCCACGGCAGAAAGGAATAAGCGAGGCTATCGAGAAGAGAACCGGCCGGGAACGCAAATTTCCCGGCCGGTTTTTTTGTTGCTTGCTACGCTTGACGCACGCTGGCAAGGAAGGTCTGGATGTCCTTGTTCAGGCTTTCTGCCCGTTCGTTCAGCATGGCCGCCGCATCCAGCACCTGATGCGACGCTGTTCCGGTTTCTTGCGAAACCGTCAGCACCTGATGGCAATTCGCCGTAACTTCCTGGGTGCCTTGCGATGCCTGGGCGACGTTGCGGGCGATCTCGCTGGAGGCAGCACTTTGCTGCTCGACCGATTCGGCGATCGAGCCTGAAATCTCGTTCATGCGCTCGATGGTTTCGCCGATGCCGCGCAAGGCTTCGACCGCCTGCTGGGTGGCATTCTGAACGTCGGTGATTTGCGCCGTGATTTCGTCGGTAGCCTTGGCGGTTTGGTTGGCCAGATTCTTGACCTCGCCCGCCACCACGGCGAATCCCTTGCCGGCGTCGCCCGCCCTCGCCGCCTCGATGGTGGCGTTCAGGGCCAGCAGATTGGTCTGACCGGCGATATCGTTGATCATGCTGACCACGTCGCCGATCTTCTGCGCCGCCTGCGCCAAACCCTGAACAAGCTCGTTCGTCTTGTCGGCTTCCTCCTTGGCGGCGCGCGCGATTTGGGAAGACGCCGCCACCTGGCGCGTGATTTCGCCAATCGAGGCCGACAACTCCTCGGCCGCCGAAGCCACGCTTTGCACATTGCAAGAAGCCTGATCCGCCGACGAAGCCATGGTCTGCGTCTGACGCTCGGTTTGTTGGGCCATGGCCGACATGGATTGCGATGTGCTTTTCAACTGCGTCGAAGCGCTCAGCACGTCCTTGATGCTGGCCGATGCCGCCTTTTCGAAGCTAAGGGTCGAAGCGTCGATGCGCTTGATGCGCGCTTCCTCGGCCCTCTCCTCGGCCTCAAGCTTGGCCTGTATTTCCTTGCGGCGAACCGCGTTCTGGCGCCAAACATCCACCGCCTTGGCGATGCTGCCCACTTCGTCGGCGCGATCAAGATACGGCACGTTAAGGTCGGTGCTCCCCTGGGCCAGTTCACCCAGATTACCCGTCAGACGCGCCAAGGGGACTGAAACGGTAGCGTTCACGTAAATCCTGGCGAGAATGACGGCCAGCAGCATGGCCGCCACCGACAGGCCGATGACCCAGAATTGAATCTGCTTGTTTGCCCGGTAGAATTCCTCGGTCTTGATGCCGACGTACAGAATGCCGATCACCTGCCCGGATGCATCGAAGATGGGATCGTAGCCGGTGATGTAGGGCGTTCCCAGAATCTCCACCACGCCCCTGAAGGGCGTTTTCTTGTCGATGACGCTTTCATAGGCGGCGTTGCGGGCCAGTTTGGTTCCGGTGGCGCGCGATCCGTCATCCTTGCGCACCGACGTCGCCACACGCACATCGCCCATGAAGACGGTCGCCGTGCCGCCGACCAGTTGCGTTACGGCGTCGGCAAGGTCGTTGCGCTCGTTCAGCGCCTTGTCGCCCGCAAAAATCTTGCCGTCCTCTATTTTGAAGACGCTTCCCTCATGCTTCACCATCTGCCAGGCAACCCGCATGTTGCGGTCAATTGCCGCCAGGGCCTGACGATCGCTTTCGCCATTCAAGATCAGCAAGGAAGCCAACGAGGCGCCAAGGCCAACGATCAAGGCCGTCGCCATCACCGCCATGGTGATGCGCGCCGAGATGCTCCATTTGAAAGAAATGCCACCCGACATGTTTCAGCTCCGAGAAAAACTACCCAAAAATCCCCGAGGCTGAATAGCATCTTTCTCTTTTATTTCATATCATTTTAGGGCTTTTTTTATTGCGCTAATTATGCCCTGGGTGTTAAAAGCTTGCGCGCCCAGGAAGGGATTAACGGCCGCCCCGACCAACAAGACGGAAACGGACGGGGCGAAATTCAGGCCTATCCCTTACGCGTGGCCCGCGTTGGCCAAGGCGTAGTTCAGGAACGCCTTCACAAGGTTCATATTGACCTTATTGCCGAACACCACCTGCATGCGCAGAAGGCGGCCCAACTTCACGGCGGCATGCAGGAACATCATCGCGGGCAGCAAGGCCTTCTCCGCCTCGGCCAGCGGGAATTCCTGATCATAGGCTTCAATGAAGCTCTGGGACTTCTCGGGATCAAACCGTGCCTGCTTATCGATGAAGGCGAATTCCAGCGCCCCTTCCGCCACATCCTCGATCCGGGGAGAAAATCGCGCCGCCTGGAAATCGTACAGCAGCGCCTCGCCCTTCACGAACATGATGTTCCTGGGCGTCACGTCGCCGTGGCAATGAATCCAGGGAATATCCTTGGCGTTCTCGATCCGTTGGCGCGCCTGCTCGATCTTGGGGATCAGGGATTCGAACTGGCTTCGCATTTCCTGATCGTCGGTGAATTTTGGCAACAGCGCCGAAAAATCGTGCAGCCAGAATTCAAGCGATTCCTGAAGGCGATAGGAATCGATAGGGGCGGCATCCTGGGAAAGCGCCTTGTTGACCTGGGCCACCGTGCTGGCCGCCGACATCAAATGAGCGCTCGTCCATTCGCCCACCTTGTCGGCGACGATGAAGTCGAGAAGCATGCAATTATACTCGCCCATCGGCTGGGTGAGCTTGCCGTCCTTGCCGGGGCGGGGAATGATGGCTGGCGCTTTCTTCTCGGCCAAACGTTCCAGCAACAAGGCCTCGTAGGCTAGATGCGTGCCGCGCTTGCCTTGAACGGGCGGCGTGAACTCGGCCCCTTTCATCACCTTGACGATGTAGTCGCCGTCCTTCGATTTGGCGCGGAACACTTCGTTGAAGCTGACGCCCTTCAAGGGATCGATAGCGTCAAGCTGCACGTCGAAATGTTCGGCCACGAAGGCGGGCAAACGCTCCAGAACGTCCTTCTTCTCGTAGAGCACCTCGCGCGAGGGAAAGCCGCTTAAGTACTTGTCCTTCACCGCGGCATCCATGCGCGATGCGAAGAACAGATAGGCTTCGACCAGATGCTGGCGAAAGGGAATGTTCGGATAGTCCTTGGCGTAGGGGTTGTCGATCGGATAATCGACCTCGCCCAAATGGTAATAGTCGCAGCCGCAGACCTTCCAGAAGAATTTCAGGTCCCAGGATTCCGGCACCGGATAGCGCTCGTCCATTTCGATCAGGATGTCGAAGTCGGAACCCAGCTTGGCCCAACCGATATGCAGGAACGGCACCTCATAGCGCCCGGTCTGGCTGCCCGATTTCTTCCACTGCATGGGATTGAGAAGATACACCTTCCTGACTGCGGGATGTCGGCTGATATGCTCTTTCACATAGTAGAGGAAAGCGTCGTTCAACCCCTTCAACTGAGCGTCGTCATAGACGATTTTGTTGGGCTTGACGAAGCCGATGCCGTGCTTGTTGAGGAACTGGTCGAAACGCGCCCATTCGCGGTCGGGATTGGCGCTTTCCGGCGAGGTCTTCGCAGGAACGATCACCTTGCCGGTTTCGCCATTGAACAGGAACTTCTGGAAATCGAGGTCGAAGGCGCTGGCAAGATTGTGCTTGCGGACATAGTCGAAGACGTCCAGCACCTGAAGTTTCAAGAGGTTCAGTTCCTTCGATGAGAAGCGCTTGGCGTTCTCGGCCAGATAGGCCGTCAGCGGCACGACTGGCGACTTGACGGCCAGCTTGGGCAGCGGTTTTGGCGACGCTTTGGCTATCTTCAAGGAGATGCGAGCCTTTTCGATTTCATAGATTTCCTTCTGGGGATCGGCCTTCTTGTAGCCCAGTCCATTGAACAGCTGCAGCAGCTTTTTGTAATAAGGTTCCTCGATGACGACGCGCGCGGTTTCCCGCTCTCCATCCGTGCCGGTTTCTTCGACCCGGTGGAGAAGCTCGTTGATTTCGATGAGATTCAGGGTTTCCTTGAGATCGACGGGCCGCTCGCGCATTTCAAGCACCTCCTTGGCGGCCCTGGCGAAGTTCAGGAACGACGGCTTGTCGAGCAGGATTTTGTAATTGCGCAAATGGATGTGAAAGCCGTCGGTGTTCTCTTCCAGCGAAATGCGGGTCGGATTGTAAACGATGGTCTGCTTCAGCGGCTTTTTGTTGAAGAAGGTCTTGATGGTGTCGCTTTGATTGGTGTTTGGGTTGACGCCGTCCTTGAATCCCGCCTCGATTTCCTTGCGGACCAGGGGAATATAGGTCTCGCACAGATCGGCGAACTCGATGAATTCGTCTACGTTGAATTCAATCCTGAGGTCCCGGTAATGGACATGGATGTTCTCGCCCATATCCATGAAGAAGGTGTTGAAGCGATTCTTCTCCAGCCCTTCCGAGCGGTGATAAAGACGGATGATGATGCCCATGCCCCTGCTTGCGTCCTTCTGGCAAAACCGGACCGCGCCGCCTTTGGCCGGTCACCCCCCTGATTTCGCGAGATTCTAACATGGCTTCAAGGCGTTCCGAGCGATTTTTCTTGGCGCATCGGCGAAGGACGCTCTACCGAACAGCCTTGCCCGCGCGATGTTCTGTGCGCCATTTCAACTTCGTCGGCCCTCCTACTCTCCAATCAAGGGTTAGCCCAGTACGTGGCTAATTTTTGCGCTATCCTTATATGTGGCTATAAATCGAGCATTGTTCTTTATTGATATTAAACTGATTTTCCTGAAACGTGGGATTGGACGTCAACGCACAAAATTTCATCAGATTATGAATTGGGCAGGCCAAACTTTCATCTCAGCGTCCTCGCTTGCCAAGCTCTCTTTGTAACAATGACCTGTTTTTTAATGCTTTTCCGAACTGGCACGGCACTTGCGCTCGCGCGGGCAACGATCATCGATCAGGGGAGCATCAACATGGACACCGCCAAGTCCGGCGCCGACGTCTTATTCATCCTTCTGGGCGCCATTATGGTGCTTGCCATGCATTCAGGCTTCGCATTTCTCGAACTGGGAACCGTGCGGCGCAAGAACCAGGTGAATGCCCTGGTCAAGATCCTGACCGACTTCGCCGTATCGACCCTTGCCTATTTCCTGGTCGGTTACACAGTGGCTTACGGCGTGTCCTTCTTCGTCGGCGCCAAGGCGTTGTCGGGCGAGGGTGGGTTTTTCGCCGCCCATGGCTACGAAATGGTGAAGTTCTTTTTCCTGCTGACCTTCGCGGCGGCCATTCCGGCCATCATTTCGGGCGGCATCGCCGAGCGCGCCAAATTCTTCCCGCAATTGATCGCCACCGCCGTTCTGGTGGGTCTGGTCTATCCCTTCTTCGAGGGCTTGGTTTGGGGCGGGCGTCTTGGCTTTCAAAGCATGATCGAGGGGCTGTTTGGAGCGCCCTTCCATGATTTCGCCGGTTCGGTGGTCGTGCATGCGGTGGGCGGCTGGGCCGGATTGGGCGCTGTGCTGATGCTGGGCAACCGCCTGGGACGTTACAAGAAGGGCGGCGGGCTGGTCGCATTTCCGCCCTCGAACATTCCCTTCCTGGCGCTGGGCGCTTGGATCCTGACCGTCGGCTGGTTCGGCTTTAATGTCATGAGCGCCCAAACCGTCGAGGCGGTATCGGGCCTAGTGGCGATGAACTCGCTGATGGCCATGGTGGGCGGTACCTTGGCTGCCCTGATCGTGGGGCGCAACGATCCCGGTTTCGTGCATAACGGCCCCTTGGCCGGTTTGGTCGCCGTCTGCGCCGGGTCCGACGTCATGCATCCGCTTGGCGCCCTGGCGACCGGCGTTCTTGCCGGCGCCTTGTTCGTCTGGGCCTTCGATCAATGCCAGTTGAAATGGAAGATCGACGATGTTCTGGGCGTTTGGCCGCTGCACGGTCTTTGCGGCGCCATGGGCGGCATCGCCTGCGGCGTATTTGGCCTGGAAGCCCTGGGCGGCATGGGCGGCGTCAGCCTGATGTCGCAGCTGGCGGGCACGCTGGTGGGCGCTGCCTATGCCCTGATCTGCGGCGCCGCCATTTACGGCGTCTTGAAAATGACCATCGGCATCCGGCTTAGCGAGGAAGGCGAGCGGCACGGCGCCGATCTGGCCATCCACAACATCACCGCCTATCCGGAAGAGGACGCCACGAGAATGTAGATCATTCAGCGGGGGGAAGAAGAAAGGCGCGGGATTCGCTCCCGCGCCTTTTTTCGTTTCCAGCGTAGCGCTGACTCTTCAGCCTTCGCCGGACGCCGGCGGCGTTTCAGAGGCCGGTTCGGCTGCTTCCGCGGCAATGCCCGACCGGGGCCTGGACAAGGCCACCATCTTTTCAAGATCGGCTTCGCTGCACAGGCCCAGCGTCACCGGGTTGCGCGGCTTGATGTTCTGGTGATTCCAATGCGTGCGGTCGCGCACCGATGAAATGGTCGGCTTGGTGGTGCCGATCAGCTTGCAGATTTGCGCATCCGAAAGCTCGGGATGATGCTTGATGATCCAGGCGATGGCGTCGGGGCGGTCCTGACGCTTGGACACTGGCATGTAGCGCGCCCCCTTGGTCCTGGCGCGGGGTTGCGGCAGGTCGGGCATTTTCATCAATAGCAGACGAGCGTCTGGGTTGCGCTGGCAGCGTTGAATTTCATCTGGGCCGATCTGACCGGTGGCCACCGGGTCCAGTCCGACGATGCCCACGGCCACTTCGCCATCGGCGATGGCCTGGATTTCCAGCGAATGCATGCCGCAGAAATCGGCGATCTGCTCGAAGGTCAACGTCGTGTTCTCAACCAGCCAAACAGCCGTTGCCTTGGGCATCAAGGGAAGGGCCATAGTCAATCTCCTCACCTAGGGGCCATAAGAACAGGGTAACAGCCGTTCCCCGTCGCGATCCGGCCAGGACCGCACGCCACTAATGGACGCTTTTTTGTGAACCAAGCCTTTTATATACCCTACCCGATCCGCCGGGTCAAACCGCCAGACGCCAAAAAATCCCTTTTCTTTATAAGCTACTGAGGCGTTGTGAAAAAAAGAGGCGGCAGGTTGCCCTGCCGCCCCATTTCGGTAATCACTCTATCAGCATCAGCTCCAGGTGATCTTTTCGATATTGTCGAACTGGATCTCCTGATCGTCTGTCCTGATGGTGCCGCTGACCGGGTGATCGAAGGTGAAGGTGCCGGAGTCTTGGCCGTTGGTCATCGTCTGACCATCGACCTCGAGCGTCCAAGCGCCCTGTTCCAGCGACCCGGCAGGCCCGCCATCCATATTCATCTGGATGGTGTCGGTCCAGCAGCCCGATCCGCCGTTGACGCTGGCCGTTCCCCGATCACCATCGTTGAAGGTGAACAGGTCGTTGCCGTCGCCGCCCAGCAGGGTATCGTTGCCCGATCCGCCGACGAACTTGTCGTTGCCATCGCCACCCAACAGGGTGTCGCTGCCATCGCCGCCGTTCAGCGTGTCGTTGCCAAGCCCGCCGATCAGCGTGTCGTTGCCATCGCCGCCAGAGAGCTTGTCATTGCCCTTGCCGCCATCCAGCGTATCGCCGCCATCACCGCCGGTCAGCGTATCGGACCACTTGGTGCCGGTAACACTTTCACCCGGAGGTTCGGTCGCAGGCGGTTCGGTCGCAGGCGGTTCGGTCGCCGGAGGCTCCGTAACCGGCGGTTCGGTGACCGGCGGTTCGGTGACCGGCGGCTCGGTTTCTTCCGGCAAGGTGAAGGTGATGCTGTCAGAAGCCAAGCCGACATTGTTGTCGAATGTCAGTTCGGTATCCGAAAGATCGTCTTCCATCGCCTGGGCGAAGACATCCAGCGCAACGCCATCCTCGCCAATCGCGTCGGCAGGCGCGATCAGAGCGATCGGCATCGTGACCACACCGCCATTGGCGGCCAGATCATCGTTGTCGACCTCGACCTTCATGTAGCTCGTTCCGGCGTTGCCGCCGAAGCTACCGCCATCCACCAGCGTCGAGCCTTCCGGCGCCGTCCAGCCGCCCGGAACCTCGACATAGAGGTAATGGGCTTCGGAGCCGTCGGTGTAGTCGGCGAAGGTGGCGGTCACCGTCAGCGAGACTTCGGCCATCTGCTCTTGAGGTTCTGCGGACTCTCCTTCACCGCTCAAGCCCTCTTCCAGCGCCTGGGTGTACTGCCAAGTCGCATCAGCATGGTCGGCAACCGGCAGCGTCGCTTCGCTATAGCTGTCGTCGATGACAAACAACTCGCCCTCGCCCGGACCATAGCCATCCGGATGATTCTGACCGGCCTTGATCGTCACCGCCACCAACTCATGGCCAGCGTAGTTCTGATCAACGAAGCCCTGCAGATCGAGACTGTCGGCATCCCTGACGCCATCT
The DNA here is from genome assembly GCA_015231795.1 of Alphaproteobacteria bacterium. NCBI lineage: Bacteria > Pseudomonadati > Pseudomonadota > Alphaproteobacteria > Alphaproteobacteria bacterium. The sequence continues at coordinate 113,240 of JADGAX010000008.1, forward strand.
CCGGCATCGAAGCTGTCGATCTTGACCTTCACGATCTCGCCCGAACCGTTGTCGAGATAGAGAACCATGTTCGAGATGTCGTGAGGCATCTCGGGGAACTGATCGGCAGCAGACGTATCGCCGCCAATCATGGTCACATCCGCAGTGATATCAACATTGTAGGGCTGGTCAGCAACCGCATCGACAACCACTTCAATGCTGCCCGCGAAGTCCTGGCTCTCGCCGCTGGTCGCATCGGTCACCGTGACGGAGACGCCCACCTGGGCATCGGCGTCCGAGTGATCGGGGACCGACAGCTTAAGCGCGCTCGGATCTTCCATGAAGGCGTTCAGGGAATCGCCCTCGAACACCAGCATGGATCCGCCGCTCAGATCGAACGGTTGGCCATCGAACAGGACCACCGTGCCCTCTGGCAAGGCGGACATGTCGAAGACAATCTGACTGACTTGGTCGTCACCCGTGACGCCTGTCAGATCGATGTGCGAGCCGATATCAACCAGCAACCCGCTGGCAAGGTCGCCTGCAAGCAAATCACCATTGCTATCGGTCTGGAAGGCGACACTCGACATGTCGTCTTCGTAGCTCTGGGCATCACTGAAGGCAGCCGACGATTGGATGCCATCCTCCGGAGGCGACGTAACCGGCGGCTCAGTCACATGCGGCTCGCTGCCGCCCTTCGGATGCGATCCGCCCTTCGGATGGCTGCCGCCCTTCGGATGCGATCCGCCCTTAGGTTCGGAACCACCCTTCGGCTCGCTGCTGCCCTTAGGCTCGGAACCACCCTTCGGATGCGATCCGCCCTTAGGCTCGGAACCACCCTTAGGCTCGCTGCTGCCCTTAGGTTCGGAACCACCCTTCGGCTCGCTGCTGCCCTTAGGCTCGGAACCGCCCTTAGGCTCGCTGCCGCCCTTAGGCTCGGAACCGCCCTTCGGCTCGCTGCTGCCCTTAGGCTCGGAACCACCCTTGGGTTCGCTGCTGCCCTTAGGCTCGGAACCACCCTTCGGCTCGCTGCTGCCCTTAGGCTCGGAGCCGCCCTTCGGCTCGCTGCTGCCCTTAGGCTCGGAACCACCCTTCGGCTCGCTGCTGCCCTTAGGCTCGGAGCCGCCCTTCGGCTCGCTGCTGCCCTTAGGCTCGGAGCCGCCCTTCGGCTCACTGCTGCCCTTAGGTTCGGAACCACCCTTGGGTTCGCTGCTGCCCTTAGGCTCGGAACCACCCTTGGGTTCGCTGCTGCCCTTAGGCTCGGAACCACCCTTCGGCTCACTGCTGCCCTTCGGATCGCTGGGCTCAGAAGGCGTCGTGGCGGTGGTCGCCGTCGTGGCGGTGGTCGCCGTCGTGGCGGTGGTCGCCGTCGTGGCGGTGGTCGCCGTGGTCGCCGTGGTGGCGGTGGTCGCCGTCGTGGCGGTGGTCGCCGTGGTCGCCGTGGTGGCGGTCGTCGCCGTGGTGGCCGTCGTCGCCGTCGTGGCGGTCGTCGCCGTCGTCGCCGTCGTCGCCGTCGTCGCCGTCGTGGCGGTCGTGGCGGTCGTGGCGGTCGTCGCCGTCGTCGCCGTGGTCGCCGTCGTGGCGGTCGTGGCGGTCGTCGCCGTCGTCGCCGTCGTGGCGGTCGTGGCGGTCGTGGCGGTGGTCGCCGTGGTGGCGGTCGTCGCCGTGGTGGCGGTCGCGACTGGCGTCACGGGAGGCGTTGCGCCTGCGACAGGACGACCCTCGTCGCCCCGCTCATCGCCCAAACCAGGGCCGCCGTCTTGAATGCGATTGACTTCGTCGCCAGGAACACGGCGAGCGCCAAATTGATCAAATTCTGGACCAAAATAACTCCCGATGGTGCCGTCAATAAACTGTGGAATGGGGGGGGGAACTGCGTCAGCGCCGGTATCGATCGGCGGCAATGTCTGCTCGGGAGTGCCATCAGCCGGAGCAATGGCCGCTTCGGTACGGCGAGCACCTTCCGGCAATCCAACGCCTTGGCCGCCGAAGTGTACGTTGGCAGCGCCGAAGGCGTCGTCGCCCTGCTCGCTCTCGCCAGCTCGTTCAGCCCGCAACTCGGGGTCTTCGATGTTTTGCCTGGGGACGTTCTGCAAGACTGTCAGATCATCCAATACCTGGCGATCTTCACCTTGCGTCTGCGTCGGATTGTTGTTTTCCTCGGCCATGGCCATTCCCCGTGAGCTAAATCATCTGCCGCAATTTCGGCTTTACCTAACAAGATGCGCCGCCAAGGAAATATCCTTTGCGACCCTTATAGTTTTACCCCCCTTATTTAAATCTCTGAACACCCCCAAAGGTTATAGCTTGTGCCTGGAAGGATTGAGGGATTTGCTTTGCCTGTGTCGAATTGCATCACATTAACGACATGTTTACTGGTGTTAAATTTCTTGTGCATGATTCTGAATTATCTTAGGATTCCTTAAGTAATCCGCCGAGTCGCGCTGGGCAGAATCGCTTTGCGGGCATCGGCCAAAGAGTTTCTATAGGTGGTTAATTTAGGCCCAGAAAGCAGGTCTTATAACCTTTGCCAGGATGGCGCCAAAGTGGTCGGTTTCCGGCTAGGCAACCTTCCGGCCTTTTTGGGATCGCCACAAATATAGAGAAAATGGCCCTGGGGCGCACTCAGGGCGCGGGATTGAGGGGATGCCGGGTAGCGCTATGCTGGATGGACTGACGCCAAGACAGAGGGAGATCGTCTCCCTGATTGAGCAAGGGCGGAGCAATAAGGAAATTGCTTCTCTTCTGGATATCGGAGTCGGAACGGTCAAACAGCATGTGGCGGCGCTTTTCCGCAGACTGAACGTTACCAGCCGCGCCCAGGCCGTGGCCGCCCTGCGCGGGTTGGCCGCCAGCGAAGCGCCCGGGCAGCGCCAAACCGGCTCCTCCACGCTTGCACAAACCCAGCACAACCAAGAAGCGTCGGCATTGGGGGCCGAATGCCGCGTCATTTCCGTCGCCGCCATCATCTTGGAACCGGCCGAGGGCATGGCCCAGGCTCTGGGAACCCGCCGCCTCGTCGATCGCCTGGAAAGCCTGGTCCGATACGGTCGCCAAGCCGCAGATTCCCTTGGCGGCCAGTGTTACGAGCGGGCGGGACAGGGCATCGAATTGCGTTTTGGCCTGATCCGCGCCCGTAGGGATGACGCCGAACGCGCCATTCGGGCGGCGCGCTTCGTTCTAGAACGGCTGATGGCCGATGACGATGCCGAACCCCATCCCAGAGGCGGCATCGCCACCGGCGTTTCTGTCGTCATGGCCCAGGGCGCCCAGGCGGCGCGGCCCCTGGCCTGCACGGAACTTGCCCAGGCATGGCGGCTTGCCTACCACGCCCCGGCCGGACGCCTGCTGGCCTGCGAGGCCACGCAGAGGCTGACATCGGACATTCTGGGCTTCGAGGCTTTTACGGCGGTCAGCGGGCTGGGTCGCACCGCCCAGGTGCGTGGCGAATTGCCTTTGCACGCCCCGGCCATGTTGCCCTCGCCCCGCCAAGCGCTGCTTGAAGACCTCCAGGTCATGCGCAAGCAATCCGCCTGCATCCTGATTGAAGCGGCTGGCGGCCTTGGTCGGACAACGTTGGCGGCAGCCCTGGCCGAGCGAATCGAGGCGACGGCGGGCCTTGCTTTATATATTCCGGCGGGCCGACGCGCTCTGGGTCCGGACGCGACGGGTCTAGCCCTGGCGCTGGAAATCAAGCTTGGCCTTGGATTCGCAGAAGAATCGCGCCAGCGCGAAGCTAGGCTAGAGGCTTTTCTGTCCGGCATGGAGATCGACGAGCCTTCCATTCGCCAAACTTTGCGCGGGCTTATATCGCCGACCTCACCGCCCGCAGGTCTGGGGGAACTGGCGGTCGCCTTAGCCGGGCTGTCAAAATCAAGGCCCCTGACGTTGCTGATCGACGACATCGAGGAGGCTTCTCCCGCCCTGATCGATTTGCTGTCCAGGCTGGCCGAGGAAGCCAATCCCTCCACCCTTGGCGTCATTTGTTTTGGCAAGGACATACCCGAAGCCCTGCGGGAAAGGCTTCCGTCCCCCGAGCGGATGCGCATGCCGCCGTTGTTGGATGAGGACATGATTGCCCTGATCGCTTCTCTGGATGGCGACAGCCATCTGGACGAAGGGCTGGTTCGCGCCGTCGTCCGCCAGGCCCAGGGACGGCCCGGCGATGGCGTCGAGCTTGTGATGGCGCTTTTGGGCCGCATCAAGGCCAAGGGAGACGCCGCCATCCCCCAGGGACTGCCGATGCCGATCCGCCTTTATGCCAGCCTGATTGCCGAAATGGACCAGGATGCGGACCTGAGAGAGGCTTTGCGTCTGGCCGCCCTGCTTGGCCGCTTCTTCGCCCCCGGCCTGCTGGCCCGCTTCTGGCCGCGCGGGCAAAAGGCGTTGGACGAAGCCCTGGCCCGCGCGACCGAAGCCAAATTGCTGGTTCATGAAGGCAGCGGCGCTTCCATCCGCTATGCCTTTGCGCGCCCCTTGCTGCGGGAAGCCGCCGTTCTGTCTTGGCTGACCGCAGACCGTTCGCGCTTGCGCGCCCGCATCGAACGCACGCGCGTGCGCGTGGGCGCGGTGCCGCTTGCCCTGGTCGGCGAAGCCAGCCGCAACCACGGAGCAAAGGCGCCAGCCAAGGAGGCCGACTGATCATGGCGTTTAAGCGTTTCGCCCCCATGTCCCTGTCGGATCTGATCGGAGACGCCAAAAATCTCGGCAGCTTCAAGCTGATGCGCTCGAACTTGCCCGAACTGGCCATGGTCTCTCTGTTCTTGAACCTACTGGCGCTGGCCCTGCCCCTGACCCTTCTGCAAGTGTACGACCGCATCATTCCGAATTCATCGACTGGCACGCTGAGCATGTTGGTTGTCGGCGTTCTGGTTGCGATCTTTCTGGAATCGCTTCTGCGCTTGGCGCGCTCCTACGTCACCGGCTGGATAGGCGCCCGCTTCGAACATTTATCCGGCGTGGCCGCGCTGGAGCGCCTGCTGACGGGACGCATTGAGGACATTGAAAAACAGGGGGCGGGCCAACAGCTTGAACGCATGAACGCCCTTGGCCAAATCCGCGATTTCTATTCCGGCCAGGCCTTGCTGACGCTGCTCGATCTTCCCTTCGTGCTGATTTATCTGGCCCTGATCACCCTGCTGGCCGGGTGGGTGGTGCTGATCCCGGTGGGTATCTCGATCATCTTCTTTCTGATGGCGCTGAAGCTGGGCGAAAAGTTGCGCAAGGCCATCAAGGAACGCATGACGTCGGACGACCGGCGGCTCGATTTCGTCATGGAGGTTCTGCGCGGCATCCATACCGTCAAGTCGATGGCCATGGAAGCCTTGATGCTGCGCCGCTACGAGCTTTTGCAGTCGGCCAACGCGCAGAATTCCTACAACGCCACCTATCTCAATGCCGAGGCGATGCGCCTAAGCCAGGTCTTTTCGCAACTGACCACGGTGGCCATCGTCACCTATGGCTGCAATCTGGTCGTTGCCAACGAACTGACCATCGGCGGGCTTGCCGCCTGCACCATGCTGGCCGGTCGTTCGCTTCAGCCTTTGACCCGTCTGGTGGGGGTTTGGAACCGCTTTCAGACCATTCGCATCGCGCGTGAAAAAGTGGCGGGCCTGCTGTCTCTGAAGCGCGAAGGCGCCGCCGGCTTGCCCGATTGGCCCGAGATTCAAGGGCGCGTCACGCTGGACAACGCCTCGTTCTCATACGGCGATGGACAGCCCAACATCATTCATGGCGCAAAAATCGACATCCAGCCCGGAGAATGTGTCTGCGTCCAGGGCGCCAACGGTTCCGGCAAGTCGACCTTGGCGTCTTTGATGCTGGGCATGGCGACGGCCAGCGAAGGAAGGGTCCTGATCGACGGCCAGGACATCCGCAAATATGACGCTCAATCTTTAAAACATCAGGTGGCCTATCTTCCGCAGAGAGGCGAGGTTTTCAACGGCACCATCCTTGAGAACCTGACCATGTTCGATGCGACGCAGACGGATCGCGCCCTGGAAGTCGCCTCGCTGGTGGGGCTTGACGAAGTGGTCTCGTCGATGCGCCTGGGCTATGACACCCCCATCGGCGACGGCGTTTCCGATTCCTTGCCCGCCGGCGTCGTGCAGCGCATCGCCATCGCCAGAGCGCTGTCGCGCGATCCCAAGATCGTGCTGTTCGACGAGGCGAACTCGTCTGTCGACAGCGTCGGCGACCGCTATATCCGAAGCGCCATCGAAACGCTGAAGGGCAATTGCACACTGGTGCTGATCACGCATCGGCCAACCTACGCCAAGCTGGCCAACCGTGTTTTCGAATTGGTGGACGGGCGCTTAAGAACGAAGGACCTCAACGCCCCCGCAGCACCTTCCGATCCTGCGGATCAAAGCGAAGGCAGCGCAGCCGCCAGTTCTCCCGCCGCCTTGTCGGCCGACCGCGGAACGCGTCTGGCCGAAAACGTGTTGGGACGTTTTGCGGTCCCCACGGATTTCGCCAATTGCCTGATCGCGCTTTTGACGGCGCTCAATTGGCGCGGCGACCTGAAGCATGTCGCCGAAGCCCTGCCCCATTTTGCGGAAACGCTGGACCTGACCGGTTTTCGCAATGTGATGGCCAATCTGAATTACATCAGCCGACCGGACAGGATGCGGCTTGGCGAGATCGATCCACGGCTGATGCCCTGTCTGTTCGTTCCTGACGACGGCCCCGCCATGATCATTTTGAAGCCAGCGCCCGATGGAACGCTTCTGGCCTTCGACGGCGAGCGCGCCTTGATCGAGCCGCCGGGACGCAATCAGGACTCTCTTGGCACCGCCTATTTCTTCTTTCCCGCCTCGGAAGAAACCGAAGATCTTCTGGCCCGCCAAAAGCAGATCGGCTGGTTCAGGGCCACCACCGAACGCTTCCGCCCGCTGATATGGCAAATTCTTTGGCTGACGCTGTTCATCAACCTGATGGCCGTCGCGACACCGCTGTTCATCATGAGCGTCTACGACAAGGTGGTTCCCACCGGCTCGCTCTCGACGCTGGGCTATTTGGTGGCTGGCGTTCTTCTGGCGCTGACAGTCGAACATTTCCTGTCGCGCATGCGTTCCAAAGCGGTCGCCTACTTAAGCGGCCGCCTTGACTACATCTTCGGCAACGCCGTTTTTCAACGCATCTTGTCGCTGTCGGCTTCGTTCACCGAGCGGGCGACAGTGGGCGCGCAGGTGGGGCGCATCAAGGAATTCGAATCGATCCGCGACTTCTTCAACGGCCCGCTGGCCTTCGTCTTCTTCGAAATGCCCTTCGTCTTTCTGTTCGTTGCCGTCTTCATCGCCATCGGCGGACAAACGGTTTATATCGTCATTCTGGCGGCCATCATATTCGCAGTAATCGCCAAAGTCGCCTATCCGCTGCTGCAGCGCTCGTCGTCCCTGGCGGGCAAGGCCATGGGCAAGAAGAGCGAGTTCCTGACGGAAACCGTCGGCAAGCTGCGCGTCATCAAGACCGGCGGCTACGAATTGGCATGGCTGGAACGCTTTCGCCAAATGTCGGGCAAGGCGGCGATGGCCGATTTTCATTCCAACCAGATTCAGGTGATCGTCAACACGACGGCGAACTTCGTCACCATGTCGGCCGGCCTGATCGTGGTGGCCTTCAGCGTCTACCGCGTGTTGGACAGCGCCATGACGGTCGGCGCCGTGGTGGCGACGATGATCCTGGTCTGGCGCGTTCTGGCCCCCTTGCAGACGGCTTGCGTTTCCCTGCCGAAGCTGGAACGGGTGGTCAGCAGCATCAAGCAGATCGACAATCTGATGAATTTGCGCCCCGAGCGCGAGATCAGGGCCGTGACCAGACCGCCTGCGAAGTTCAAAGGCCATGTCGTCTTTTCCCGCGTCTCCTTCCGCTACTCCGCCGACACCGATCCGGCGCTGGTCGGCGTCAGCTTCGACGTGCAGCCGGGTGAGGTCGTGGGCTTGATCGGCCCTAACGGTTCTGGAAAATCGACGGCGCTCAAGCTGATGAGCGGCCTTTACCAACCGCAGGCGGGCAGCGTGCGCATCGACAACCACGATCTGCGCCAAATCGACCCGGCCGATCTGCGCTCGGCCATCGCCTACGTGCCCCAGACCTGCAATGTGTTCTATGGCACCATCGCCCAGAATTTGCGCCTCGCCAGTCCGACGGCCCTGGACGAAGAGTTGCGCATCGCCGCCAACCAGGCCCGGGTCCTGGAAGATATCATGGCCTTGCCCGACGGCTTCAGTACCAAGCTGGGCGACAGCCGGATGGAACATTTCTCGGCCAGCTTCATGCAGCGATTGTCCCTGGCGCGCGCCTATCTCAAACGCGCCCCGATCATGCTTTTCGACGAGCCGGTGACCGGCCTTGACTTCACCGGCGACCGCTACTTCATGAGCATGGTGAACGCGATCCGAGGACAAAGCACCATCTTCATCGTCACCCACAGGCCCAGCCATCTGGCGGTGGCCGACAAAGTAATGGTCTTCCAGAACGGCTACCTGCGACTGGCTGGCGCCGCCAAGGACGTGATCAAGCAGATTCCGCCCGACCTTCTCTAATTCCGATATGGATGAACGTGCCATGCCCCAATATCCCGCCGCAGCGCCAGCCAAAACCTATACGGGTCTTGCCAGCATGGGCATCACCAGGGGAAGCCGACAGGCGCGCCATCTGAGCCAAGCCATCATTCTCGAGGAAACCGGAACCTCGACGATCGTGCGCCAAGCCACCATCCTGATCGCGGTCGCCGTCATTTTGTTCATCGCCTGGGCGGCGCTGGCCCGTCTGGACGAAGTCGCCGTCACGACGGGCGAGGTCGTGCCCTCGTCGGCGGTGCAGATCATCCAGCATCTGGAAGGCGGCGTGGTTTCCGAAATCCTGGTCAAGGAAGGGCAACTGGTCGAAGAAGGGCAACCCCTGTTCCGTCTGGCGCCGAAATCGGCAACATCTGAATTCGAACAGATGAAAACCCGCGAAGTCGGCCTAGCCCTGAAGGCCGAGCGGCTGAAGGCCTATCTTGACGACCGCAACGCGGATTTCAGCTTCGCTGGCGCAAGCTATGCGCCGCTGGTTGCCGATCAAAGGGCAATTTTGGCGGCTCAACGCTCGGCGCGCGCATCGTCGCTGTCCGTCGTCAAATCTCAGGTCGAGCAGCGAAGGGCGGAAATCCGTCAGTACGAGGAAAGCCTCAAGGGCCTGAGCGAACAGGTCAAGGTGCTGGAGGAACTGGTCAAGATCCGCAGCCAGTTGGAAAAGGAGGGCTTGGTTTCCAGGGTCGTCTTCCTGGACACCCAGCGTTCCTACATCACCACCCGGGGCGACATGAACAAGATCGAGCAGCAGCTGGTCGCCAGCCGCCAAGCTCTGAACGAAGCGGAGAACCGCCTTACCAGCCAGAACGCCACCTTGACGCAGGAGGCGTCGAACGAGATGGGCGCGGTGACCGGGGAACTGGCGCAAGTGCGCGACTCTTTAGCCAAGCTGGCCGATCGGGTCGATCGTTTGGACGTCGTTTCGCCCAAAAAGGGGTTGGTGCAGGATATGAAAATCCGCACGGTGGGGGCCGTGGTGGCTCCGGGCGGCACCTTGTGCCAAGTGGTTCCCGTCGAAGACAAGTTGCAGTTGGAAGTGAAGATTCAAAGCCGCGACATCGGCCATATCGCACCCAACCAACATGTCACCGTCAAGATGACGACCTATGATTTTTCCCGTTACGGATCGATCCCCGGAAAGCTGGAATCCATCTCCCCCACCTCGTTCTCCGACGACAAGGGCAATACCCATTACAAGGGCATCGTGACCTTGAACCGCAATTACGTGGGCGACGTGCCTGGAGTAAATGTCGTTCTGCCCGGCATGTCGGCCCAGGCCGATATCGAAACCGGCGACAAGACCTTGCTAGAATATTTGCTGAAGCCGATTTTCGTCTCGCTCAAGAATTCGTTCCACGAGCGTTGATGCGAATTTGGCCAACAAGAAAGGCGCCTTCTTTCGAGAGGGCGCCTTTTTCACGCGCGCGGCATGCGCGCCATCAAAGCCTATTTGTGATGCGGGTCTTCGATCATGCTCAGCCAGCTTGAGGGCGTAACCAAACTTTTGGCCTCCTCCTCGTCGGCATTGTCGGTACCGCGCAGGCTTGACCGGTTGCCGTTGAAAATCCGCTGGTCGATCTCGTCGATCACCTTGGTATAGGCCTTGGCGGCCGGAGCCTGGGGATGCAGCAGCACCAGAGGCATGTCGCTTTCTTCGGCCAAGGGAACCAGATTGTCGCCGGGAATCGCCTCGTTGTAGACGCGCTCTCCGAACTCGGCCCGAATGATGTCCGCCGTGCGGCGGGAAACTTCGTTCGAATCGGGGCTGATCAGCAAGACGCCATTGATGCGCAGCACCGGATTGATGCGCCTTGCCATGCGCCGCACATTGGCCCAGGTGGCGTGCAGCCCGTCCTGGGCATGGCGATAGCAAAAGGTCGGGATGACCAACTCGGTCGCCGCCACCAGCGCGTTGACCGAGGGCAGGCCCAGCGTGGGCGGGCAATCGATCACGATGTAATCGGCGTCGGCCGACGGGCTTTCCAAGGCCCGGCGCAGAACAAGCTGCGGCTCCAGGACGCCGGAAAGGGCAACATCCAGCCCGGAAAGATTGGGGGTGGATGGCAATATCCTGAGATTGTCGACGCAAGAAGGGCGGATGACCTCGGCGACCGTGGCCGATTCGACCAACAGGTCGTAAACCCCCTTCAAGGGACGGGGCGTAATGCCGAAGGCCGCGGTTGCATTGCCCTGGGCATCCATGTCGACCAGCAAGGTCCTTTGTCCCCGCTTGGCCCACAAAGCCGCCAGATTGACCGCCGTCGTCGTTTTGGCGACGCCGCCCTTCTGGTTGAACACAGCAACGGTCGGCATTCCGAACCCCTTTCCCCGATAACTAGCGATATTTTGCCCCAGGACGGGTTCGATTGCCAGCCGAGATCGTGTACAGTACCCCCATGAACGACGAGCAGATCAAATCGATTCTCTCCAAGATTCCGCATCTTCGCGGCATCGACCCGCTTGCCATGTCCTGGCGGCCCATTCTGGGCGGCCAGCACAACACGGTTTTCAAGCTGGAAACGCCCAGGGGCAAATTCGTGCTCAGGCTGGGTCGCCGGTTTCCCGATTATCCCGATCATTATGGCGAGGAAGTTTACAACGCCCGGCTTGCCGCCGCCGCCGGCCTTGCCCCGCAGATCCTGCACTTCGATCCCGAGGACGGCACCATGCTGGTTCCGCTGATCGAGGGAACGACCATGGACGATTCGAAGTTCAAGGACCTCGAAGCCGTGAAAAGGGCGGCGCTCAGTTTAAAGCGCCTGCATGCGGGTCCGGCCTTCCGCTCGTCCTTCAATGTCTACAAGCGCATCGACAAGCTGGAAAAGGAAGCCAACGACGCGGGCGACCCCGCCTTCGCCACCCTTCCCGACGTGCGACGCGCGGTGGCTGCTCTCAGGCCGGTTCTTGAAGGCGTCGGCACGGCGCTGGCCCCCTGCCACAACGACCCGGTGCCTGAAAACTACATCGACACCGGGGGTCGGATGGTTCTGGTCGATTGGCAATGTTCGGGCCAGGCCGACCCTCACTGGGAAGTGGGCGCGCTTTCCGCTCAATGCCGCTTCGATGAATTTCAAGACAGGGCCTTGATCGACACCTATTTCAGCGATCCTGAGCATCCAGGAATTCCCCGCATGCGCCTGTTCAAGGTGGCGGTCAGCTATACTTGGCTTTTGTTCAATCTGGCCCGCTGGCAAAAGGACGAAGATCCCTACAAGCGGCGGCGCAACGCCATCCACTGGCTGGCCCGCACCGAGACCCTGCTGGCCCATCCGGAATTTTCCCGCTATCTGCGCGAAGCGGGCAAATCGACGGCGTCCAATTAGGGCGACTTGCGTCGGCGCGTTTCCTTCTTTTTCAGCATGGCCGAGATGCTGCCGATCGCTTCGGAAATCTGCTGCTCGATCTCGGGCTCGGGTTCGGAGGCTAGCGGCAAGGGCGGCTCCGCCTTCGGCTTAACGGCGCGCGGCGCAGGGGGCGCCTTGGCCGCAAGGGCAGGCTTGGCCATCTGGGTGGGGGCCGCTTTTGGGCGCGTCACCTTGACCTGGCCCTTGACCACCGCCTGACGGCGCGGTTGCGACGGGTCTTGGGGCGACGTGGCCGCCAGCGCCTCGATTCGCTTCAAACTGCCCGTCTGGCGTTCCAGAAGCTGCACCAGCAGGCCCAAGGTCTGGCGTTGAATTTCGCGGTCGCGCACCAAGCTCGACGACAGCGATTCCTGGGCCTGTTCGATCCGGCCCAGACGCCCGGCCAATTCGGCCAGCGCCAGTGCGATTTCATCCAAGGTTAGGTTCGAATCGTTCATGTCGAAACTAGTGTACCCCGTCAATCATTCAATCGCCACAGGCTCAATGTCTTCCCCTTGGCCGGGCCGTCCGAGAATATATCAACCGGCGGAGCTTGCAGCAGAGAATTTGCCCCAAGGTCGATCTTTCGCTCTTGCCCCGGCGGGGCGTCGCCCGGTTCCGCCTTGGGATGATGCGTCGCCAGCAGATAGCTGGCGCCAGATTGGCGAAACAGCCGCAATGCGGCCTGGATGTCGGAATTATCCAGATAAGTCAGCGTGTCGCGACACAAGATCAGATCCGCCTTGGGCAGAAGATCGCGCGTGATGTCGCCCGGCTTGAACAGCATGGTCCGCGACGCCTGATAGACTCTGGCGTTGTCGGCGATCAACTCTTCGACGATATCGACGCCGACATAAAGGTCCAGCCCTTCGGCCAGGGCGGATATCCAACCGGCTTCGCCGCAACCAGCATCGACGAGGCTGCGCACGCCCAATCGGGCGAACGTTTCCTTCAACCAGACCCGCAAGGCCCTGGTCGCCACCAGGGTGGACCCGGCACCAGAGCGCGTTTCAAAATTGCCGTTAACGTTCTTGCGCCAGCTCTCAATCTGAGCGGCGCGGCGCGTTTCTCGCTCGGCGTCGTAAATGGCCAGGGGAAAGCGCCCCTCGCTGGCGGAAACGGAAATCGTCTTGGCAAGGAAATCGATGCCGCTCAATCGTTGATAATCGTCAAGCGATCTGGCCGAACCCAGGCCGAAGGCGTCAAGGTCGGCCAGCGCCTGCGCATCTTGGGTATTCTTGCTGCCGATCAAATGCGCCACCCTGGCGCGCGAGCGACTGTTCAACTTCGGCCAGTCGCGATTGTCCACCCAATGGGTTTTGCGCTCGGTGAATTTTACGTAGGCATGGTAGATCAGCGCTTCACAGGGCGAGAAGATGTCCCAGCCATGCGTCCACAGCCTGACCGCCATCGAAATTTCCTCGCCTTGGAAATAGATAAGCGGATCATAAGGCACCTCGGCCAGCATCTTTGACGAGGCGAAGACGAAACCGGCGGCATACAGCATCGAGGGCATGGGCCTGCTGGGCGCGTCCTGCGGCTGGATGGCGCGCGATTTATTGATCAGCACGCCCGCCTCGTCGAAATAGCCGGCGCTGACCAGCGGCAGGGTCGGTGGATTGAGTTTGTCTGGCGGCACATAGCCAGGAGGGTAGGTCGACAGAACCGGCTTGGGCGCCTTGCAAGATTTCAACTGGGCGATCATCCGCTCGTCCCAGTTTTCAACAAAGCGCATATGGCTGTCGATATTCAGCACATATTCCTCGCCCCGCCACAGCTTGTGCGCCTGGGCACGCGCCCAGCCCACGCCTTCGCTTTGGCTGACGTGAAAGTCGACGCTGCGGGTTTGATCGGGACGCGGCGAGGGAATTTCGAAACAGTCTTTGTCTTCCTCGGGCACGGTTTGCCAACAAATGCCCACGAAAATCCGCTCTGGCCTTGCCGCCTTCAAGAACAGGTCGCGCACCGTCCACTGGCATTCCGGATCGCGGTAGCTGGCGATGGCGACAAACAGGCGCTCGTCTTGTTGCGCTGGCGGCGCCTTGGCGACAGCGCCTTGCATTCGCACGACAATGCGGCCCGAAACGGTTCTGGCCATCTCCCCCTCCCGGCCGTCTATCCTTCAATCTGGATTCAATATAGGCCAGTGGACAGCCGTGTCCCAGCAAGAATTATCGGCGGATATCAAGTATCTGGGAATTTTTTGCCTACCTTATCTTGAGTTTTTTTTAACTCTTCTATCCCAAGATTAGTCTGAAGACCGCTCTTGGCGGCACTGGCTTTGGGGAACAAGACGATGCGCTCTCGCACTTACAGGTCACTTCTGGCGCTTGCCGTCGGCACCGGCCTCTTGGGCGTCGCCTTTTCCAGCCGCGCCGAGACGTTGGAAGAAGCGCTCTACAAGGCCTATCAAACCAATCCGCAGATCAGAGCCGGGCAAGCGCTGGTGCGCGCCACCGACGAACTGGCGCCGCAGGCTCTGGCCAATTGGCGCCCCACCATTACCGCGTCGGCGGAAACCGGCTGGCAACGCCTGCTCTACGACAACACCAAAACGACGGCTGACGCGACCAACCAGACACGCAATCCCAAAAGCGTCAAATTGACCATCAATGAATATCTCTATCGCGGCGGACGAACCATCGCCGCCACCAACGTCGCGGAAAACAAGATTCTGGCCGAGCGCGCCCGCCTGATGGTGACCGAAGGCAGCGTGCTGTCCGACACCGCCGCCGCCTATATGCGTTTGCTGATGCAGCGCGACTTGCTGGCCATCACCAGCGAGAGCGAAAAGGGCATCGCCGAGGAACTGGCGGGCACCAAGCGCCGCTTCGACATGGGCGAGCGCACCAAGACCGACATCAGCCAAGCCGAAACCCGCCACGCCAAGGCGGTGGCCGACCGCGTCACCGCCGAGTCCGATCTTGCGACCGCCGAGGCGATGTATCGCGGCTTGGTCGGCGCCGATGCCGGGCCAGTCAGCCTGCCCGCCTTCCCGGAGGCCCTGCCCGCCAAGCGCGAGACCGCCATCAAGCTGGCCTTGGAATCGAATTACGGCATCGCGGCTGCGCTCTATGACGAAAAGGCGGCGCGCGAAAACATCAAACTCGCGCGCGGCGAGTTGCTGCCCACCCTGGCCGTGCAGGGCACGGTTGGGCGCGATATCGAAACGAGCACCGTGGACAGCCGCATCGACGACGCGACCGTCAAACTTGTCATGACCATGCCCATTTTCGATGGCGGCCTGGCTTACTCCAAAACCCGTCAGGCCCGCCAAACGCACAGCCAGTCTTCGATCACGCTGGAGAAGGCCAAACGCGACGCCGCCGAAAACGCCAGCAAGTCCTGGGACACCATGACGCTGGCTAAGGACCGCATCCGCGTCAACGAGGCCAGGGTTGCCGCAGCCGAGATGGCGCTGGCCCATGTCGGGCGCGAACAATCCTTCGGCACCCGTTCGCTGCTCGACGTGCTGGATGCCCGCCAGGATTTGCTGGACAGCCGCACCGCCCTTGTGCGCGCCCGCACCGATCTGTATGTGGCGGCCTATCAGTTGAAGCTGGCCATCGGCGAATTGACCGCCGCCAAATTGGCGCTGGGCGAGCCAAACTATTCGCCCAAGCCGCATTACGACGAAGTGCACGACAAGTGGGTGGGCGGCAGAAGCTCGATCGACAAGGAGCGTGGCAACACGGTTGAAGCCCCGCCCGATCCGCCAGCCCGCCCGTTGGCTCCCTTGCCTTCCGATATTGCGCCGTCGCCAGCTTTAAGCGCCGATGCGCCCACGGCGGCCATGCCCTCTGCCGAACAACAGGCCGCCGAAGCGCCCTTGGCGGCGCCACCGGCAGCCCCACCGCCGGAGGCCATAACCGCGCCTGTCCCGATGGCGCAACCGATCAAGCCGAAACCGGCCCCCATGGATATCGAAATGGCGCCATTTACGCCAGATGCGGCCCCGGCAACACCAGCACCCG
Organism: Alphaproteobacteria bacterium; assembly: GCA_015231795.1. Classification (NCBI taxonomy): domain Bacteria; kingdom Pseudomonadati; phylum Pseudomonadota; class Alphaproteobacteria; species Alphaproteobacteria bacterium. The sequence goes on from JADGAX010000008.1 coordinate 129,116, forward strand.
CGCCTGCACCAGCCCCGGCGCCCGTGCCGGAACAGCCCGCTCCCGCCGCCCCGCCACCCGCGCCTGCGCCTGCGCCCGCTCCGGCCCCCGTCAAACCGGAAGCGATGCCCAAAGTGGAGCAACCCGCTCCGCCGACCAAGGCGGAAACCGCACCAGCCAGACCGGCGACGGTGCTGCGTCCGTCAACCTCGCCCTTCATGGCGCAGCTCAGCGCCAGAGAGTGACATTTAGGCTTTTCGCGCCGCACTAAGCGTCAGCATTTCTTCTTTGCATAGGAATTTTGTTGACAGGCTGCTGCGGTAGCGAATAGGCTCCGTCCATTACCGCCCTTACTGCGACCAAAAGCCGCCCTGGCAACAGCCCGGGCGGCTTTTCGCATTTGGGCTTCACTCTCACACCAACGCAAAGGAGGACCGCCATGGGCGGATTCAATTCAGTCACGGAGG
>JADGAX010000009.1 GCA_015231795.1 Alphaproteobacteria bacterium
GTCCGGCTCGCCCTGCTTCGCGCGGGCATCGTCAAAAATCTGCGACAGGGGATCACTGAAATACATCAAAGAGACCTCTCTTAAAATTATTTACACTGAATAAATTCAATAATGACCCTGCACGCGCTTTATGGCGCGATGGAGACATGCATCGACTTTTTAGGAATCTGTAGGCGGCCCTTGATGGCCGTATCAGCGCCTTTAGCGTTGATTGCCCTTGGCCAGAACGGCGATTTGCTCGAGCGCTATGCGCAGGCTTTGTTTGTCGAGCGAGCGGGCGATGTCGTTCAGGCGTGCTTCCAACTCGATCCGCTCGGGATCCGTGGTCCCGTCATCTCCCAAGCTCTCGGTCAGTTCCTTGGCCGGAATCCCCAGCTTGTCAGCCAGGCGGCCCAGGGTTTCGTAACTGGGCAGGCTGATGCCACGCTCCATGTTGGAAACCGCATCAACTGAACGGTCGATCATCTCGGCCAGTTCCTCCTGGGTGAGGCCTCGTTGTTTGCGGATGGCCCTCAACTGGGTGCCGAATCGGATTTTCTTGTCCATACCCGGAGTTTCAGCCGGGCAAACACCCTTGACCACCGAGCGCACTCAGTGATAATCGTCATTACACTGATAGTATGCGGCGATACTGGCCGGAACCCGTGGTTTTATCAGGGTGGGGCCTGAATTTGGGCGATTGGGTGAACAGGGGCTTTCCTGCTTTCTTGAGGGGGTAAAATGCGCTTTCTCTTGGCTACCGCCGTCATGCTGGCCGTTCTTGCCTGTTCGCAGAAAACGGCCTTTTCGCAGTACGTCGATTGCGGAACTGCACCATATCCACCAAGCCCACCGCACAAGCCTGAATTCACGTCTTGTACAGATGCGGGTTCGGGCGACCGTAACGCCAGATGCCAAGCGAGACTGCAGAAAACCCAGGATAGATACCGGGAAAAAATGGACGAGTATCAAGCCGACACGGCAATATTCCAGGACAAGAGCGCCGCTTTCGCCAAGTGCATCGCAGCCAATGACGCAACGAAAAAGCAGAATGCCGAAGCAAGGCAACGGGAATTCGAGCAAAAAAAGGCCGAAGACACGGCCAGGAAAAACGAATTGGAGCGTCAGATCGGCCCTGCCGTTCAGGCCGTCGTCGACAAGTTTTCGGCCCGGGGCCAGGTCCAGTTGCAGGCGAACTACAGCGCTTTCTGGCTTGTGGCCACAAAATCAGACGACATGCTGGGCGATCTGCAAACTATCTGCAAAATCCTCGCTCGGCACGACTATGTCGCGAAATACCGGCAATATAGTCCGTCCGGCCCGAAAGTTCGCGCCGTCATCAATGTCGGCAGCATATTGGGCCCGCGCCAGGAAATTAGCTGCGAATGAAGATGACCTGGCGCCTTTCTGGTCAGGATGGTGGATCAGCATGCGTTGCGGCCATCTTCCGCACCCTCGATCATCAGTCTTTTTCCGTCTCGAACAGCCCAACCAGCAAGGAGGCATAAATGGCCACAGCACCCAAACCGCAGGCAGGAACCACCGTCATCATTCAGAACGCTCCCAGCAACGCCCTTGGCATTGCGTCTTTCGTGTTCGGGCTTATCAGCATTTTCTTCCTGTCGATCCTGTTCTCGCCGCTTTCCCTGCTGTTGGGAACCATCGCCGTCATCAAAAGGCAATTCGTCTGGGGCGGCATCGGGATCGTATGCGCCTTCATAGGTCTTATGACCTCGCCGATCTTCCTGGGGATGGTGGGGGCCTCGGCTCTGCACTGATCCGGTGTCCATTCGCGGTCAAGCTTTATGGGCATGGCATGGATATGAAGGACGGGTCGGCATGATCGCGCCAACACAGATGCACCTACATGCGTGGGCAAAGCGTTTGGCTGTTACCCTGTTGCTATGCCTGATGCCCCTCTCCGGCGCCAATGCCGGGCCGTTTGAAGACGGAACTGCTGCCTATGAGAAAGGAGATTTCCTGACTGCGCGCCAGCTATGGCTGCCCCTGGCCGAGCAGGGAAATGTCCTAGCCCAGGCGAATCTTGGCACACTCTATTTTTATGGCCAGGGGGTTCCCAAGAATCTGAGCGAATACGTCAATTGGTGTAAGAAGGCCGCCGTACAGGGTGATCGGCAGTCTCAATACCATCTTGGAGTGGCTTACGAATATGGCCAGGGCGTTGGCCAGGATCATGCCGAGGCCGCCAGTTGGTATCTGAAAGCCGCGGACCAGGACCACACGGCGTCCCAGAACAACCTGGGAATTCTCTATGAAGCGGGAAAGGGGGTGAAGAAGAACAAGGTTCTTGCCCTCAAATGGTACGCGATCGCAGCGCAAAGAGGCTACACGTCAGCCGATTCCGCCACGACTCTCGCCGCTGTCAAAAACAAAGCAAGCCTGAAGGCGGAATTGACATCATCGGAAATTGCCTCGGCGGAAAACATGGCAAGGCTGTGGCGGCCGATGTCGGGGATGAGCCAGCAGTGATGGCTAGAATGCGCCATGTCTTCCTTATCGCCTCTCTTGCTGTCGGCGCCCTGCTGTCAGACGCGCAAACGGCAACGGCGGCGCCCAAAAGAAGCTCGAAAGAAAGAATGCCGCCGTCGCAGCTTGTCATCGTCGAGAAATACAACCTTCGTCCCATCATTCAAATCCTGAACGGCGAGTTGGACGAATATCTCGATCTGGTTCAGATTTCCGATGAGGACATAGCCAAGTTCAAAGACAGGTGCATCGGCATCATAGTGAAGAGCCGCAAGATCGAAAAAGACAAGATCCCGGGTGCTTGCGACTATTTCTACCGATATGCCGTCCAACCCCAGATTCTGGTAAACCGGCGCGTCGTTGAATATATGAACCGGCTGTTCAAGCTATCGGAATCAAGGCCGGTAACGGGCGAAGATGCGAAGGAAGCCATTGGAAATTGTGGTCTCGATCTTAGGAAAGAAGAGGCCTTCAGGAACACAGGGAGCCTGCGCGGCGAGTTGTGCGAATACACGATGCTGGTTTGGTACAATGAATATTTTGGTCAGAAGTGATGCAGTTGGATTCCGGCGGCTCTATGAGGTTGAGGCTATCGGTACGCAATTCAGCATGAACTGTGGGCAGGCAATCCTGCCGACAATTAAGTGAAGTCATATGGGAGATGCGGGTTAACGCATGGGGGTGTCTGCAATGTGGGTCCAGATCAAACCGCTCCGCTATCTGCTTGTAATGTTCCTATTCATTTCGCTTTCGCTCCTGGCAGGAAACCTTCAAGCCCAAACATTAGAAAGCCAAAGCGACCATTCTACAGGCAAAGAAGCGATAGACAAGCTTGACACGGGGCTTGCTGCCTATGGTGGTTCATCTTATGTAACTTCTGTATCAAGGCTCGTTCTCAATCAATTCAAAGGGAAAAGGCTGAATGTCAGGCTGCTTATCACCGCAGCAAGCTTTCTTGCGTTGCTAACCTTCCTTTCCCATTTGGCCAAGAAAGCCGCAACAGGACTGTACATTCCTGACAACGAGACGAAGCATTTTATCCAACTTGAGAAGTTGCTTCGCAGTAGGATAATAGCAATCACATCAATAATTACGTTCATATTTGTTTTCGCAATGAGTCTTGAATTTCTGCTGATTTTCTCTGCGAACACCGAGAAAGAGATGGCCGATTATGGAAATTTGTTTATCAACTTCGATCGCTATGAAGGATATGTCTATGGCCTTGGCGGCATCGCCGTTGCTGCCACATACATTATCTATATCGGCAAATGCGCACGCCATTGGGGCGGTCTATTTGCTCTCTCGATTGTTATTCCCTCGGCAATCATCATGCTGTCGGTTGGCACAGTTTCCGCCTTGATTGCGTCAATTCTGGCGTTTGCAGTAATTGTGCTTTTCTACATCTCCATCGCGCTGTTGATAATTTCAGCCGTCCTGCTAGCAGTCTCCTTCGTTCTCAAGGCATTTCTGGCGGGCAGAACGTCTTCGGTCGCTGCTTCTGTTGGTAGCTTGATTGACCCAAAACCATCAGCACAAGATATAGAATGGCAGGCATATCACAAGGGGCGACGGGAAAAAGAAGCAGAAATTGAACGGGGTTGGTAACCAGCTTTTGGACCTGCACACCGGCGCCCGATTTAACGGCAAAGAGAATGCGCACATTCTCCGTTTGCTCGATCTCGTCCAGCAGCGCCAAAACGCGATTGCGAATGTCGTCGTTAAAATCAGCGGTCACTGTACAGTAACTCCAATCGAGCGAGTTTCTGTCCGTACTCGGGGATGGCGGCGGGCCAGCGCGGATTGCAGCCATGGCAAATGTCCACCTCGGTGACGGTGATTTCCGGCTGCTTCTGAAACGGCAACAGCGACCAGACAAAGGCGATCAGCCAAGTATAGCCCGTCCAGAATGTCAGAACGCAAAGCAGGCCGATCCAACCGCGTGCCGGGTGCTTTCTGGCATAGGCAATCCAAATCGGCAATGAAACTACAGATACAACGGCAACGAAAATCAGCAAGGCTATGGCGTCCATTATCTTCTCCTGTCGTGTTTATGATGAGGTGAGTTCGAGTTCCAGTGGGTCAGCAACTTCTGCCACTGAGTTTGTCCGCGCCCGGCTGCCAGGCGGCGCACATAGGTTGGGATCAGGCTGAAATAGGCGGCCTTCATGGCGCGCTCTTCATACCAGCGGTCGGTGTGTTCACCGTCCGGCTCAAGCCACACGCCAAGTTTCCCTAGGAACGGCGTGATCGGGCAGAAGGGATGCCAATCGCCGTCTTGCTCGATCCAGGCACCGAATTGTTGATCCCATCGCCCATAGGCAACCTGTCCGAACGTTTCTTGTCCCACCAGGGCCGCCGCCGTCATGCGCCAGCAAGGTTCGGCCTGGCGTATGACAAATGGGGCAAATCGTGGCAGAGCGTTCATGCTGAAAGGCTAGACGCCCTGCATGACAATTCCGGTCACCGTTTGTTCCTGTCAGGCTTATGCCGCCCGGCAAGTTGCCGATGCCTCTTCCTCGACAATCGAGACCGACAGGTTGTCGCCATTCCGCTCGTCGTTCTTGATGACGATGGAGGAGGCTTTTCCCTGGTCGAGCTGTTCGATCAGCATGGCCGCCTCAACCTTTGGCAAATATCCCAACTTCGCCCCACCCGGCAGGTAAAGCGCAATAGTTTGCGACTTGCCCTGCGGGCATGGTTCGCGCCGATATTCAAGCTGCGTGTTCCAGCGAATGTTCGACCGTTCTTCAAGCGACAACCAGAAACCGGCCCCAGCCACATAGGTGTCGATGGGCGGCGGCAACAGTTGCTCGGCCAGCACGGCATTGATCGCCGCCAGTGTCTCAGGCTTGAGCGCCTGATTGTGATGGCCCAGCGCGTTGCACAGCTTCCAGCGCCTTGTCGGGAAGTGCGGGAACAGCTCGACGGTCGCCCGTTCCTCGCCCAGCCATCTGTAGAAATAGCTTCGGCCATCCATCGCCTGTGACACATAGGTGTCGTTCCCCACGCAATGGCACATCTGCTGACCTTCCTTTTGAAGCTCATGGATGCTTCTGATGGGGCGCAGCAGGGCGGTGCCGAGAATTGGCGGCTTGCGGAATCGGCTGTCGGGCTCCAGCTTTTCCTGCCATCGGAACAAGCGCTCTTCGACGTCATCCCAATTCTTGGCCGTCGAAAGTGAACGCACAATCCTTTCCCGCATCACTTCGTGACAGTCGCGAATCTCCGGCGAGATGATTTCCTCGCCCTCAATTCCACCGATATTGTCATTGACCATGATTCGCGCCAGAGCGGGATGCAGCAGCCAAGGCGGAATGCTAACCAGACCATATAAATGCCATGCGGAAATCCAAGGCAAAGGCAGGACCGCCTTGCGCGCCATTGGATTTGCGGCCAAGCCAACCATATTTTGAATGAACTCGGCATCAATATCTACGGCATCCGCCTTCATAATCAGTTTCAGCGCCGCCCGATCAAAATCCTCGCTTGCCATAAGATCGCGCAGCAGTGAAACCCGATCCTCACGCATCATACGATTGTTAAGTCGCGTGCGGGCGGCATCGGACAATCGGCTCGCTTCCCCAAGCTCCCAAACAGCAAGAATGAAATTGATTCCCGGGCCTGTGAACTCCTGCGCCAGGAATTTGTCGAAGCCCGGTACGTGGCGCATGGCATCTAATGCCAGCCACTGATGACCGATGCATCTCGCCGCCAATTTGCAGACCTTTTCCGGAATGCGGACGAACAAATCCTGCAAAGCCCAGTCCAGGCTTGTGAGCAGTTCTCCATATTCATCAAAATAGTCCTCGTCGGGAACATGGCTGTGGGCTATGGCGTAATCGCCCTTGGACAGAATCCAGCAATGAAACCCCACCTCCCAATCGCATTGATGGATGGTCTGGGCTTCATCGTAAATGACCACTTCAAGGTCCAGGCGCTCGTATCGGGCCATGTCTTCTCCTTCAGGCTCTATTGAAAACCTGAAAGGTGACCATTTTGGTCATGTTGGCCGCTATGGGCGCTTGCTGGCCTTGCGCCAATCCCAGGGATTCGTGAAAGCGCCCTTCCAGACGCCATTACCGTTGGCCTTGGCCCATTCTTCCTGGGGCAGATAGGCGTTGCTGTAATGCCGATAGGCCAAGGCCCAACCCTGGCCGACCATCCAGGCACCTATATCTTCTGCGCCGATCTCGCATGTCGCGATCACGCGCTTGTAGCGGTCGCGCCCATGTTCGGTGCAGGTGACAGACTTTCCTTCAAGGCGGTTGGACAGCTCCAGCAACGCCACCTGCCCGCAAGGCCAATCGCCATTGTCCGACTGGCAGTTTTGGCGCTTCTCAGGTGCGTCGATGCCAAACAAGCGGATGCGTGTATGGGCGACCTCGATCGTATCGCCGTCGATCACGGTGGGTGTGCCCTCAACCGTTCCCGCCTGGGCAGGCTGGGAAAGGGCAAGGCAGAAACAAGCGAATAAGATGGAATTTCTCACAACAGCCCTCGGTTGCATTCCAGGCTTTATCCAACCACGGAACTGTGTCAGAATTGGTCACACATTACGGCGACAAGGGGGCATGGGGTGCGTTACGAAAAGGCCGACAATCTACTGCAACTGGCCATGGAGATGCAGGCGGCGCGCACCGGGCTGACGCTGGGAGATATCGAAAGCCGCTTTGGCGTGGGGCGGCGCACCGCCATGCGAATGCGCGATGCGGTTTTGCGCACCTTCCCCCAGGCCGAGGAAGTCGACAGCGACGAGCGCACCAAGCGCTGGCGCATTCCGCCGGGCACGCTGGATCGGCTGGCCACCTGCACGGCCGAGGAATTGGCAGCACTTGAGGCGGCGGTTCAATTGATGGAGCGCGACAACCGCGAGGACGAAGCGGCGGAATTGGCGACCCTGGCCGCCAAGCTGAAGGCGCTATTGAAGCCCGAGGTTGCGAGACGGGTTGAGCCCGACCTCGAAGCCCTGTTGGAGGCCGAGGGACTCGCCATGCGGCCAGGGCCGCGCCCCAATATCGCGCCCATGGTCATCGAGGATTTGCGCCAAGCCATCAAGGCCTGCCGGAAGGTAACGCTCGCCTACCGCAACCGGACGACGGGCCGCGTCAACAAGCGGCTCGTGCATCCCTATGGATTCTTGCATGGGCATCGGCATTATCTGGTGGCGTGGCACGAAAACCCCAAGGCCAACAAGGTCGCCCTGTTCAGCCTAGCCCATATCGAAGAAGTGACGATCGAGGCCGAGCCGTTCACCCGCGATCCTGCGTTCAACTTGAAGGACTTCGCGGCGCGCTCTTTCGGTCTCTTCCAAGGCGACGAACCGTTCGAGGTGGTCTGGCGATTCAAGCCCGAAGCCGCCCCTTTCGCTGAAGATTTTGTTTTCCACCCCAACCAAACCGTCGAGCGTAAAAAGGACGGCAGCCTTGTCGTCCGCTTTACCGCCGGCAGCGACCTTGAAATGGCTTGGCATCTGTATGCCTGGGGCGACAAGGTCGATGTGCTGGCGCCCAAGCGGCTGGCTGATCTCGTTCATCCCAGGCGCGTAAGCTGGCCTGCGTTGCCGTGAACTGTCGGCGGCGCAGAAGCTGAGCATGTTTATGAGGGCAATAAGGCAAATAAAGATGAGTAGCCACAGCCACCTGTCTGACTCATCCTCGATGGCTGGACTCACTATCTTCTCGCCAATGCGTCCGATGGCGATGTTTTCCAGAATCGCCATGACCGCCGGGTTCGAATATCTGGGCGCCGCATTATCCCATCTGGCCTCAACCCAAAGAATGATGGCGCTTTTGACAAGCTGGTCCATCCCCTCGCTTTGGCGTGCCGAGACAGGCAGCAGATACTTCGCCAGCATGCGCACCTGATAGATCGACAGCAGCGACATAGCCGCATCGGCAGCCTCCTGGGCTGCTTGGCGCAGCATCCGCTTGCGCTCGAACGGTTTGGAGATGTCTGCAAAGCCGTCCGTTTGAACAGCTTGGAGGTAGAGGCTTTGGGTCATATGCAATGCATATGGCAGCAACATGTCAAATTTGGTCACTTGGCAAAGTGGCTCATGAATTTGAATGTGACCAGTTCTGGCATGTGCACGCGTCATCATCCTTCGGAAAAGGCATGTAATCCGACGCAAACAGAGGGTGTCGTCCATGGCGTATAACCTGGTGCCAAGGCAGATACTTGTTGCCGCCCTGATAGGCGGATTGCTGGGCGGCTGCGCCTCGTTTGAGCCAAAGGATGATACTGCCTCGGCTGTGGAAAAATTCGAAATAGATAAACGCGACTGCCGCGAGTTGGCCGACAGACTGAATGGCTCGGCAGGCAACAATGCCCTTGCGGGCTTGTTTGTCGGCTCCATCCTTGGGGCAGGCGAAGGTGCCGTGGCAGGAGCGCATCAAGGCGCGGCAGGTGACGGTGCTTGGATTGGTGCGGCCGCAGGCGCAGGTCTGGGGCTGTTTATTGGTCTCGGCAAATCTGTTGCCGATTACAACGCGTCCTATCGGCAGTGCATGGAGGGACGGTAATATGTTCAATAACTCATCAAAGTCTGCAAACAATGACAAACTATTTGATAGCGTGAAGTGCTTTCAATGACAGTTATGTTGATAGCGGATGACAAAACAATATTGTTGATGGCGTATGGAAGACGACTATATCGACATTCAATCTCGTCCAGAGATTCAAAACGCCTTGGCGAGAATTCTTCACCATGCCTTTGTAATTATGAGGTGCCAAGCGAGCCATCTTTGCGCTGCTGATCTTCCTGTTGTAGTGTTGGAGATCGGTGATGCACTTCATAATGTTCCGCTATACATGAAGAGCAATGCCGAGGTTCAGAGGGATAGAGCGTCGTCGTTTAGCCCATCGATTTTTCTGAATAAATGCCTGAGGCACCTGGACCGTGGAATATGTAGCTGTAATGGAACGGGCAAGGCGGCTCTTGAATCCATGAGACAAGTCATTTTGATTGAGATGGAGAGCTGCGGATTTTCATACTCGCCATATAAGGCGGATAGCAACAAGGGGAAGGGCAATGAATAATCTTGCTTCAATAATCGAATTCGTTCGATCCAACGAAAGGGTTTGCCCGCAACCCGATTTCTGGAACAGGCTATACAAGCTACTTCCAAATCGACAGCAGCTTTCATCTGGTGGATGGGAGCCTTCTTTACCGCTTATTTTGGCCGCTTGGTGGGAAACAACCGACGAGCAAAAGCAGGAACGACTCATCTCTCATATTCACTGGGCTGAAAAGCATGGGGGGCTCGGTAACGTTGAAGCTTTCATAAAGGAGATGCAAGAATCTGATTGGCATCACAGGGGGGACTAACATGGTCACGGCATCTCGCGTTCGCTACATCAAGCTGGGCTCAGGTGGTATGTGGGAGAAAGAGTGCTTTGAAAAGGGCGTTATTCGTTTGGGATTCAGCACCGAAACGCATTTTGATATTTGCATGAATGGCGATTGGAAAGCCCTTACTGAGAAATTCCATGCCTCAGGGAAGACAAAAGGCGTAGCTACGAATTTCAGCAATCAAGTGAAGGCCTTTTTTGAAGATGATGGGATTCTTTGGATAACATTTTATGACAATAAACTTTGGTGGGCGTTTGCAGATATAGAAGAACAAATTTGCCGCCACCCTGATGGAGACGGCACCTTTCGCAAGGTAAGGGAACGCTGGAGCGATTGCGAGGAACGTTGGAGCGATTGCTACATAAATCGCCAGACATTAAACATGGATGACATCTCTGGTCGAATTACGCGGCTAGCAGGTTTTCGAGGGGCCTGTGCAGAAATTAGAGATAAAGAGGATATAGAATACATTATCCGCCGGATTAACGGCTTGCGACTAAAGGCAGCTGAGGAGGCAGAGCGATTATCCCACGATTTGTGCGGCAATATTGTTTTGATGTTGCAAAAGCTGACCCCTAAGGATTTTGAGCTGCTGGTTGACCTTGTTTTCTCGGGCAGTGGCTGGCGCAGGCAAAGTGTTGTCGGAGAAACACAGAAAACTGTCGACATGGTGCTTCAGCTTCCAACTACTGGGGAACGCGCTTTTGTTCAGGTAAAAAGCAGCGCCAACCAGAAAAACTTCAATGAGGAATACCTGGAAGCATTTCAGAACATGGGGCAGTTTGGGCGCATGTTCTTCGTATATCACACAGGAGCAATTTCTTGTGCCGATCCCAGCGTAACGATAATTGGCCCTGAGAAGTTTGCACAAATGGTGCTTGATGCAGGTCTAACGAGCTGGCTGATAAACCGTGTTTCATAACACACAAGAAAGCATTAGTAACAGAAATGCGCTGGTGACATTGCTTGGCAGGGAAACGACATGCATCGAGTTGATGGATATGATCTCGAATTCACTGCGCGCACCAGTTGGATGGCGCGTGTTCACAAAAATGGCCAGGAGCTTGCCGAGGTTCCCGTGGCTTGGGCGGATCAAATGACATGGGACCGAGCAGCTAAAGCTCCTGGTGAATTTTTGGTCTGGCTAACGACAGCTAAGAAAGCCGAAGAGTGGCTTAAAATGGGTGAAACGATTATTGCAGTAGCTCAAGCCATTGATCCCTGCGAAAAGCCACGCAGGTTCAAACAATTTTCACGTTTATATAGGGTTCTCCCAGTTTCCAAAACAGATGATCCGCTGGCTGTTCGAGCTCTCTATGTTAGCCTGGTCACATCAGATGGCTTTTAACTGAGCTGCAAAACGATGCATAAGAATGGCATCAACGATGGATGCCCGAATCTGACACATAGCCCTGCCTAAATGATGATGTTCTTTCAGCAAGGGGGGCCATCATGGTTCGCAAACATCGTCTTCTGCCCACACTCGCTCTTGGCCTGGCTCTGCCCGGCTGCGCCAGCATCGTCAGCGACAATAATTCCGGCACCTATATCGAGACCGATCCCGAAAAGGCGCGTTGCGAACTGCATGGCCAGGATTTCACACGCGTGGTCGAAACGCCCAACAGCGTCATGCTGCCGTCGTCGGCGGCCCCTGTCACCATCGCCTGCAAAGCCAATGGCTACAAGAACACGACGGCGGTTCTGGACACCAAGCTGGATGGCTGGATTTTCGGCAATCTTCTGTTTGGCGGAATCATCGGTGTCGCCGTCGATGCCGCACGCGGCGCCGGGCAGAAATTCCCGCCACGCTTCTCGCTGGTGCTGGAGCCCGAGAGGTTCTCAAGCCTTGGCGAACGTGACCAATATTACGATGGCAGGCGCAAGGCGACCGAAGACAAATGGGCGCGCATCCAGTCCGATCTGCAAACCCAATGCGGTTCCGGAGCCGATGCCGGACGTCCCGACTGCTCGCAGCGCGTGGACCAAGCCAAAATCGAACGCGACAAGGAAATGGCCCAGATCGAAGACATGCGGGCCAAGGCGAAAATCGGGGGATAGGGCAAGCGCTCTGTCAATTCATGCCGCAGAAAGCTAAGATCGACCCATGACATCCAAGACGCCATATCTGACCAAATCGCGCTACGTTCAGGGGCTGACATGTCCGAAATGGCTGTGGCTTGGCTGGCATGATCCGGCGCCCTATGCGGACCCCGAGCCGGGAACGCCGGCTTATGTCGGCATTGAAGTGGGCAAGAAGGCGCATCTGCTTTTTCCCGGCGGCGTGTTGGTCAATAGCGCGCCCTGGCAGCATGCCGAGGCTGTTCAGCGAACCCGGGCGCTGATGGCCGATCCCGCTGTTCCTGCCATTTTTGAAGCGGCACTTGAGCATCAAGGCGTTCGCATTCGAGTCGATATTTTGGAGCGCCTGCCCAAAGGGGGGTGGGGTATCCGGGAAGTCAAATCAAGCAGCGGCGTCAAGGATGATTACATCCACGATCTGGCCGTTCAGGTCTATGTGCTATCGGGCTGCGGGCTTGACCTGCGCTCGATCGAACTGATCCATATCGACACGTCATATGTTCGCGGGTCTGGCGGTATCGATTGGGCATCGTTTTTTGCCCGCAAAGATCTGTCCAAGGCCGTGAAGGAATTGTTGCCGGACATTCCGGGGCAGACGGCAAAGTTGTTTGGCATTCTGGCAAGCCAGACCCATCCTGATATTCCGTCCGGCAAACACTGCCCGGATTACTGCCCCTTCTGGGACCGCTGCACCGAGGGTAAACCGGAAGACTGGGTTCTTACTCTGCCGCGTATTACCGAGGGTCAGCTTGAGAAGTTGGCAGCACTTGGCATCGAAAGCATTCGCAATATTCCCGACGACTTCGGCTTGAACGAAACGCAGGCCAGGGTCCGGAACGTTCTGAAATCTGGCAAGCCCTGGCTGTCGCCTGACTTGGCCAAGGCCTTGCGCAGTTTCGGCCCTCCGGCTGACTATCTCGATTTTGAAACCGTGGGTCCAGCGATTCCACTGTATGAAGGAACGCGCCCATTCCAGCCACTTCCTTTTCAATGGTCACTGCACAGGCTTGGGGCTGACGGCAATCTGACCCACGCTGAATTTCTGGCCCTCGGCGATGTTGATCCCAGGCGCGCATTCACCGAAGCACTAATCGCGGCCTTGGACGGTTCCAACGATCCGATCGTTGTCTATTCCTCCTTCGAGCATCGCATCATCCGCGAGATGGCGTCCCTTTTCCCGGAACATGCTAAGGCTCTTGATCGGATTGCCAAACGTCTGGCCGACCTGCTGCCGGTCGTACGCAGCTATGTCTATTTTCCAAAATTCGAAGGGTCGTTTTCGATCAAGAAAGTTGGCCCCGCGCTCACAAAGAATATCGATTATGGGGCACTCGACATCATCGCCGATGGCCAGGCCGCTCAATCGGCCTTCGAGCGCATCGCATCCGGGAACCTAAGGCCGGGCGAACATGCCGCCTCAATCCGCGCTGCCCTGCTTCGCTATTGCGAAATGGATACCCTGGCGATGGTCGAGGTGCATAAGTCAATTCGACGACTTATATAATCTCGTTTTGAAATGCGACAGCCAAACAACGAAATAGCCGCGTTTCCAATTCAGAAAAATATGCACGATATTTTAGGATAAGGCATTCTAGCGTAAGATAGGGAATCGAACGTTCTCCTTGAAAAGACAAGATAATTCGGCTGAGATGGTTTAGCGGCAGGAGGCCGCTAAACCATCGAAGGAGCTCAACGTGAAACCAAAAAGCAAACTTGCGCCAAACGAAACCAGCATCAAGCTGCGTGAAGCCCGAATCCGCAAACTGTTAGATCGCGCAAAACTGCTGAAGAGCGTTAATAAGACCGCCGAAAGAAAGCTACTACAGCGGATGAAATTCATCTGTGGGCATCTGGTGATCAGATCGATGCGCTTAGATCCAAAATTGCGAAATTGTGTGCGAGACATTTTACTAGCTGAACAGTTCGCTTGGTTCGATCGCGACCCTGCGGTAGAGCTGATGAAGGCCTGCTATGGGGATCCTGCAACGCTGGAGATTAATCCCCCGCCCAGCAACGACAATGACGACCCAACGCCCCTGCCATCGCCAGCCCCTGAACCGACGGGTCCGAGCGGCGTCAGCGGTGGAGTAGCGGTTAAGGTCTAAAATTCCGCAACACCGCAAAGCCCCCGCCCCAAAGGCGGGGGTTTTTCCTTGCGTGATCAAAGCGCGCACATATGACCAAAACGGGCACATAATTGATCGATAGTGGATATCGGGGATAAAATCGGCGACAACAATCAGCAACCAATATTGAGAATATTCCCGACGGTCCAAGCTTGTGTAGCTCCCCCGGCTTGTCGTATTCTTGTGGAATTCAACGCTTGGTCGTGGGGCGGCCAGAGCAGAAAAGAGGGGCAATTTCAGGTCATGATCACGGAATATCATGCCAAGCTCTTTGCGCACGAGCTGTGCAAGCGGCATTCGGTTTCGGATGCCGAGAAGCTGGCCAGCGCGCTGCTCGATGCTCAGGTCGATCTGAATCCCCACCAGGTCGAAGCGGCGCTATTCGCCTTCAAATCCCCCCTTTCCAAAGGAGCGGTGCTGGCCGATGAAGTGGGCCTTGGCAAGACGATCGAGGCTGGACTGGTTCTGGCCCAGAAATGGACCGAGGGCAAACGGCGCATCCTGATCATCTCGCCCGCCAACCTGCGCAAACAATGGTCGCAAGAAGTCGAGGAGAAGTTCTTTCTCCCTACATTGATTCTGGAGGCCAAGAACTACGCCAAAATGCGAAAGGAAGGACAACGCCATCCTTTCGAGCAAAAGTCTCTCGTCATATGTTCTTTCCAGTTTGCGGCGCGCCATGCCGATGAGTTGATGATCACCCCCTGGGACTTGGTGGTCGTTGACGAGGCGCATCGGCTGCGCAACGTCTATCGGCCCGACAACCGCATCGGGCGCGCGCTTAAACTGGCGTTGGCAAACGCGCCCAAGGTCCTGCTGACCGCTACGCCCCTACAGAACTCGCTGATGGAGCTGTACGGCCTGGTCAGCCTGATCGACGACTTCGCGTTCGGCGATGCCAAGAGCTTTCGCGCCCAATATGCCCGACTAAGCGGCGACGGCCAGTTCGACGAGTTGAAGACCCGACTCAAGGATGTCTGCCACCGTACCCTGCGCCGCCAGGTGCTGGAATATATCCGCTATACCAATCGTATTCCGATTACGCAGGAGTTCGTCCCCACACCAGACGAACAGTCGCTCTACGACATGGTGTCGGACTATCTGCGCCGCCCGTCCCTTCAAGCCCTACCCACCAGCCAGCGGACACTGATGACGCTGATCATGCGAAAGCTGCTGGCCTCATCCACCTTCGCCATTGCCGGCGCGCTTGATTCATTGGCTAACAAGCTGGAGCGGCAGTTAAAAGATGACACCGCGCTGCGCACCAACCTGGAAGAGGATGGCGGGGAAAACGGCTCGCCAATGGAAGAGATAACCCGTGACTTCGACGGCTTCTCCGAAGAGGCCGAGGAATGGGTGGACGACGAAGATAGCGATGGCCTTTTGTCCGGCGAAGACATTGCCGCCATAGAACATGAAATTTCTGACCTGCGGTCCTTCCGCGATCTGGCCGTCTCTATTTCCGAGAACGCCAAAGGTCAGTCGTTGCTCAGCGCCCTTCGGGCAGGGTTTGACAAAGCGCGCGAATTGGGCGGGCCGGAGAAGGCCATCATCTTCACCGAATCCCGCCGTACGCAGGACTATCTTCTGAAGTTGCTCTCCCGTAACGGCTACGAGGGCCAACTAGTCCTGTTCAACGGCTCCAACGCCGACCCGCAATCCAAGGCCATCTATAACGATTGGGCCTATCGCCATAAGAACAGTGATAAGGTCACAGGATCGCGCAGCGCCGACATGCGGGCCGCCCTGGTCGAACACTTCAAGGAACGCGCCTCGATCATGATCGCCACCGAGGCGGCGGCCGAGGGCATCAACCTGCAATTCTGCTCGATGGTGGTGAATTACGACCTGCCCTGGAATCCGCAACGCATCGAACAGCGCATCGGTCGCTGCCACCGCTATGGCCAGCGCTTTGACGTCGTGGTGGTCAACTTTCTGAACAAGAACAACGCCGCCGATCAGCGAGTGTACGAGCTGCTTTCCGAGAAGTTCCAGCTTTTCTCGGGCGTCTTTGGCGCTTCTGACGAGGTGCTGGGCGCCATCGAATCGGGCGTTGAATTTGAAAAGCGCATTGTCTCCATCTATCAGAACTGCCGCTCGACCGAGGACATCGAGGCCGAATTCGAGAACCTTCGCAAGGAAATGGACGAGACGATCAGCACCACGATGGAGGACACAAGGCGCAAGCTGCTGGAGAATTTCGACGCCGAGGTTCACGACCGCTTGAAGATCAATATGGAGCAAAGCCAGGAATATCTGGACAAGTACACCCACATGCTGTGGGCGGTGACTAAGCACGAGTTAGGCAAGCAAGCCAAGTTCGACGAAAGCTATCTGACCTTCGCGCTGAAAACACCGCCCAAGGGTGTGCAGACGCCTGCTGGGCATTATTATCTGGGCAAGCAGGGGATCGATGGCCACCGCTACCGTCTGGGCCATCCGCTGGCCCAGCATGTTCTGGCCGAGGCAGCCGGCCGCCCCCTGAATGGGGCGGAATTGGTGTTCGATTATTCCAGCTGGCAAAAAAAGGCGGTGGCGGTTGAAACGCTGCTTGGCAAAACAGGCTCGCTTCTGGCCCACAAGCTTTCAGTGCGGGGTGCCGACGACCAGGACCATATTATCCTGGCTGGCGTGACTGACGAAGGGCAACAACTGGATCCCGGGGTCGCCCTGCGCCTGTTCGACCTGCCGGTAAGGAAAAACGGGGCGGATAGCGTTGCCGTGCCCGAGTCGCTGGGAAAAATGGTCGAGTCGCGCCGCCAGGAGATATTGGAGGCCATTTCCGTAAAGCAATCGGTCTGGTTTGACGAGGAGATGGAAAAACTCGACAATTGGGCCGAGGATAAGCGGGCGGGGCTGAAGGCGGACCTCAAGGATCTTGACGAGCAGATCAAGGACTTGAAGAAGAGAATTCGGCAAACCGGCAACCTGCCGGACAAGTTGGCTTTGCAGCGCGAAGCCAAGGGGCTGGAGGCCAAGCGCGACGAGGCCTGGCGCAACTACGACGCGGCGGCCAAAAGCGTCGAGACCGAGAAGGATGGTCTCCTCGATCAGGTGGAAGCCAGGCTTGGCCAGCAATTGTCCGACGAGCCATTGTTCGCAATTAAATTCAGGGTCGAGTAAGGGAAGCAGAATGACAGAGCCGGAAAAGATGGACCTTCGGTCGATGGATGTGGCGGCTGAGAAGCGGGATGAGCTGAAACACTGCCTGGGCCAGGTCTTTCCGGAAGTGTTCGCCGAGGGCAAGATCGATTTTGACCAGCTAAAGCGCGTTCTTGGCGAATGGGTCGAACCTGGCAAGGAGCGTTTCGGCCTGAACTGGCCCGGCAAGGCTGAGTGTATGAAGATCATCCAGCAGCCCAGCGTGGCGACGCTGAAGCCGGTGCGCGAAGAGTCGGTCAATTTCGATGAAACCGAAAACCTGTTTATCGAGGGCGATAACCTGGAGGTGCTTAAGCTTCTCCAGAAGGCCTATTTCGGCAAGATCAAAATGATCTATATCGACCCGCCCTACAACACGGGCGGCGACTTTATTTATCCAGATAACTTCTCAGAGACTTTGGAAACTTACCTAAGGTATACAAGCCAAATTGACGAATACGGCAACCCAATGTCATCTAATGTTGATACCTCAGGAAGATACCATTCCCGATGGCTTAGCATGATGTATCCAAGGCTATACCTTGCCCATTCATTGTTAAGTGAGTTTGGATGTGTCTTTATTTCGATTGATGATACAGAGGCATATTCGCTAAAGCACATGATGGATGACATTTTCGGGGAAGAAAATTTCGTAGCAAACATTGCATGGCAAAAGGTCTTTGCGAAGAAAAATAAGGCCCTTATTTCGGGGAGCCATGATCACGTTCTCGTCTACGTAAAGAACATTGAATTTTGGGTTAGAAATTTGCTGCCAAGAACGGATGAACAGTTAGCAGCTTTCAAGAATATGGACAATGATCCCAGAGGTAAGTGGCAGAGCGTATCGTTTTCCGTCCAGAGTGAGGATGCGGAAAAAAGAGCCCCGTACAGGTATAAGATTACTCTTCCATCGGGAAGGGAGGTTCTTCCGCCAGTCGGGCGACATTGGAATGGCCTGCCAGACAAGTTTAATGAGTTAACCTCCGACAACCGAATCTGGTTCGGAACGGACGGTGATAGCCCCCCACGGGTAAAAGTTTTTTTGTCAGAAGTGCAAGAAGGAATTGTCCCTGACACATGGTGGTCGCATGACGAAACAGGAAACAACCAAGAGGCAAAAAAAGAAATCATAGAGCTTTTTGGAGAAGGCGAGCCGTTCTCAACGCCAAAACCAACACGGCTAATTTCACGAATGCTAAAAATTGCGACGTCAAATGATGGCGGCGATTTAGTATTGGATTTCTTTAGTGGGTCATGCACTACAGCTCATTCCGTCTTAAAAGAAAATCTACAAGATAACGGGAACCGTAAATTCATTATGGTTCAACTCCCTGAGCCAACATTGCGACCAGATTTTAAGACAATCGCCGACATCGGAATGGCAAGAATACGCAAGGCAGCGAAGCAGATTGAGAGCGACTGTTCGGTGGAATTAAACCTTAGAGAAATATATAACCTTGATCTTGGCTTCAAAGCCTTCAAGCTCGACCGCTCGAATTTTAAGGTTTGGGATGGCAATGCCGAGACGTTCGATGAAAGCGGCAAGCAGCTAGAGTTGCATGTCGACCACCTGTCGCCCGCCAGCAGCGCCGAAGACATTCTCTACGAATTGCTTCTGAAAGCGGGCTTTCCGCTCACGACCAAGGTGACCACGGTCGAGATGGCCGGCAAGCAGGTCTTCTCCGTTCAGGATGGAAATCTGCTGATCTGCCTTGAAAAGGAACTGACGTCGGAACTGATCGACGCCTTGGCAGAAGCCAACCCCTCGCAGGTCATTTGCCTGGACGAGGGCTTTAAGGGCAACGACCAGCTCAAGACCAACGCCGTGCAAACCTTCAAATCCCGCGCCCAGTCCAAAGAAACCGAAATTGTGTTCCGAACGGTGTGAGGGAGATAGATACAATGATCCCCTCCCGCTTCGTTGTTGAATATCCGCAAAGATGCAGTGATCTGTTGTGCATGCTTGAGGCTGACGCCAGAAAGGCGGACCTGCTTGGTTCCTTCTCTGTGCTTGTTGCATCAGCTGCATTTACAATCCCATTTTCTAGAATCGTTGAGCCAAAGCATCCATTAGGGCATCACGAAGACAGGTTGAGTAAAGCAATTAAAAAACTAAAGAAGGTCCCCTTTCAAAGGGCGCCATTCTTTCATGAGAAATCGCAAATCTTTTTCCGCTATGCACTTATCGCAACGAATCCAGAATGTACTCAAAGCTGGCGAAATAGCTCTGGAGTTCATCCTATCGACTCAACAGAGGAAAAGGACGGGAACACAATTTTACGAGCCATTCGCAACGCACTCGCACACGGTAATGTCGTTTATCTTGACAAATGGGGACATGAAACTCCCGGTGAGAAATTAACTTACCTAGGCTTCATAAGCAAACATGAAAGCAAACAAGGGAACTATCGAGTTGCCATTTTTGATGGAGAGGGCTTTCTTGAGTTTTTGAAAGGCTGGATTAAGTGGATTGCCTCATTCCCCGCCGAAACAAAATTTGAATTTCAGGAGGCTGCAGAATGAACAAGCAATATGAGCTTCTTGCTGAAGATGGTTTGTGCTGTTGCCGTGAGCAAGTAGGGATGGCCAAGTTTGAACAGCCTCTGTTGAGTAACGACCAGCTAAAAACCAACGGCGTGCAAACCTTCAAATCTCGCGCCCAGCCCAAAGAAACCAAAATCGTGTTCAGAACGGTGTGAGGCACGAACCATGTCCGACGATCTGGCCCAACAGGAGCATATGGAAAAAAACGTTGCTTACTATGAGACGTTCCTGTCCGCCTGGGTGGATAGCCGGATGGAGAAAGATAAGCAGATACTCACGCTCTCAGCTTTGGCCATTGGTCTGCTAGTTACCTTCAAAGATGGCTTGAATGATGTCGTTTCCTTCTGCGTATGGCTTGGGGCGAGCAGTTCATTTGTTGCTGCCATCGTCATCATTCTCATGATCTTTACCCAGAACAGCGAATATATCGAGCGGTTGATCCGCGAAGACCTTCCCGCCGAGAAATACGCCATCGAGAGATCGCTACAGCGAAGAACCGTGTGGGCATTCTGGTTGTTCGTGGTTGGTGTGACATTGACAATGCTGCTGGCCGTCTATGGCGCCGGATTCAAAATCGTCAAAGGAGTCTGATATGTCGGATCAAAAGAATCAGTCTGTCCCATTACGAGAGGGTCTAGGTGGTGCGGATATGCTCAGGCCCCTGCCTGGGCAAGTTAACAATGGGCTTGCCGGTGCCGGCGGTCTCAAACCTCAGACCCCGACTTCAAATGGCGGCTCAAGTGGGACCGGCCAGTCTAAAACAAGTGAGAAAGGTTAGCGGCTTGGCCGAAAGCATATTGAAGCGGTGCGAGAATGGCCCCGAAATCCAATAGCGGATTAAGGCACTTATGGGATGGGTTGCGCCTGCTGTTTTCCAGTGTTTTGTTCTGGTTTGTCGTTAATGCATCCCTTCTAGCGCTTCTTCTTTTGGCGCATTTTGGATGTGCAGTAGTTAGGGGATACGCGTGGTGGGGCGACGTTTACAATGTTGCCTTGTCGCTGTTATCGGGTGGAGTGATCTCCTTCCTCTTCTATTTCCTGGTGGTGTTTCTGCCGGAGAAGAGAAAGAAGACCTTTATCAAACAGAACTTACGAAAGGTCTATGCCGAAATCAAAGAGGCCATCTTGTATATGGTTGTCTTTGCCAGTCAGAAAGGTGGGCGGTCAGATCTGTCAACCGATGTCGATTTTATCAAAGGCTTGATGAGTCCTGAAGGATTCCGAGCCGTTTTTGAAGGGGGAAGAGAATCGACGGAAGGCTTCTATGCATTTCGCAATTACATGAGTGGCGACGTTTTCGAATACCGTGAAATCATCCTGAACTTGCACCTGTTGGCAAAGCAAATCGACTTTGTTCTACACAACTACCCGATTGCTGACCAAAAACTTTTCGATTTCTTCAAGCGCTTGGAAATGTACCTGATTAGAATTGAGAGAAAGGGGCCTGGCGCATTGGAAGAGAAGGAGCTTTCGCTTCTCATTTGGGAAATGTTTGGCGGCTGGAATTATGCTGATGGGTTCTGCGGTTATGATGTCATTGAAAGAATGATCGAGGAGATTTGAGTGCAGCACCAAACGCCGAACATTAAGAGCGATGCACAAGAGAAGCGGGAGGCAATCGACTTCATTGCCACCCTTGGCTTGGTTGCCGATGAAATTCCAGAGAAAAGAAAGCAAAAAAGGCCTGATCTTATTGTAACAGGCGATTTCCGCGAATACCTTGTTGAAATCAAGGCCGCCGACGATAGCAACCAGTGGAAGGCGGATATCGCCAACGCGAAACCGGCTTCAGCACAAGTCCCCGTCGGAATCGGCAGGAAAGCTTTTGTCCTGGCCGAAGATGCACTCGATCAGCTTAAGACCTATGACCCGCAACATAATCGTTTTTGGGTGCTTTGGCTTACGACGCGCCGTTTGAGCTTGAGGGGGCCAGCCACTATTTCGATCATGGATAGCCTATTTGGGGTGCAATATTTTTACGTTTCAGAAGGAGGTACCACTACGGAACTACCTTGTTTACCTTGTTTAAATGCTTGCGAGTCCGTCTTTACGAAGCACAAGGAAATTGTTGGCGCTGTGGTTGCGGGTGATGAATGGGGGCTGTTTGTAAACGACGAAGCGCCAGACATTGATCTTTTCAGGCAGTCGAAACTATACAAAGGTTTTGAGAAGCGGGGGCCTGTCAACTCGATATCAACACTGTCCTCAAAAGCAGGCTTTCTTCTATACGATGGCGACTTAGCATTGTGCCCACAGCCAGAAAGAGTGCGTGAGTTTCTAATTGGCAAGTATGGCTTTACGGGCATTCATGACTCGCAGATGCAAGTTTACAGTGCAAGCGCTTTGGTGACGAATGACCGATAAGCCCGCCTCCCCCATTGGCGAGTTGATCCTCTACGAAACAGAGGATGGCAGGACCCGTGTCGAGTGCCGATTTGCCGATGAGACCCTGTGGCTCTCCCAGGCCCTGATTGCCGAGTTGTTTGGCATTTCGGTCAAGACCGCCAACGAGCACTTGGTTAATATCTACGAAGATAAAGAGTTAGTGCCCGAGGCAACTATCCGGAAATTCCGGATAGTTCGCCAGGAAGGGGAGCGGCAGGTTGCCCGAAACATCGACCATTATAACCTTGAGGCCATTCTGGCCGTCGGTTACCGGGTAAGATCGCCCCGAGGCGTCCAGTTCCGCCGCTGGGCAACCGAGCGTTTGCAGGAATATCTCGTCAAGGGCTTCACCATGGACGATGTGCGGCTGAAGAACCCGCCCGTCGCAGGAAGTGGTACCCCCGACTATTTTGAAGAACTGCTTGAGCGCATCCGCGACATTCGGGCCAGCGAGGCTAGAATGTATCTGCGGGTGCGAGAAATTTTCGCCCTGGCAGCGGATTACCGCGCAAACGATGCCGACACGGTGAAATTCTTCAAGGTCATGCAGAACAAGCTGCATTTCGCAGCTACCGGCATGACGGCAGCTGAACTGATCAAGGCCCGCGCCAACCACAGTTTACCCTATATGGGACTGACAAATTTCAAGGGCGGCGAAGTGCGCAAGGCAGACGTCGGCATTGCCAAGAACTATCTGTCCGAAGGCGAAATCTCGGAACTGAACCGTATCGTCAGTATGTGGCTCGACTATGCCGATGACCAGGCTAGGCGTCGCCAGCAAATCCACATGAAGGACTGGGAAGAGAAGCTGGATGGCTTCCTTGCCTTCAACGAGCGTGATGTGCTGAAGAACGCCGGCCAAGTCAGTCATGAGCGTGCTGTTCGTCACGCTGAGGGTGAATACGAGTACTACGCCGCCGAGCGGCGCACACTTCTTGAGGCCGAAGGGGCGAGGGACGCAGAACAGGCCCTGGAAGACGCTGCCCGCACCATCGCGCATATAAAGAAAATACCGCCTGCCAAGCCAGGGAAGCCGAAATGAAGCTGAAATTCGATCCCTCCCTTCAATACCAGCAGGATGCCATCGATGCCGTCGTTAAGGCATTCGAAGGCCAACCCTTCGTGCAGACGGGGGCCATGGCTTTCCAGTCGCTGCAAATCGGCGGGCTGTTCCAGGCAGAATTGGGGCTGGGCAACCGTCTTATGCTGGAAGACGAGGATTTGGTCAAAAACGTTCATGCGGTGCAGGAGGCCAATGGCATTGAACGGGCCCCAGTGATAACGGAGCATTTCAGGGCTGGAGCAACGTCCGCTGGCAGGCCGCTTGGTTGGCCAGCTCTTCAGCACGGCAAGGAATTCTCGATCGAGATGGAAACCGGAACCGGCAAGACCTATGTCTATTTGCGTACGCTCTTCGAGCTGAACAAGGTCTATGGCTTCAGGAAGTTCATCATCGTTGTGCCCAGCGTGGCCATTCGCGAGGGTGTTCTGAAAAGCATCGATTTGATGAAGGAGCACTTTGAGGCTCTATATGAGCGAACTCCCTTTGATTTCTTCGTCTATGACTCAAAGCGGCTGGGAAAGGTGCGCCAGTTTGCCACCAGCAACCAGATACAGATCATGATTATCAACATCCAGTCCTTCCAGAAGGATGTTGCCGACAAAGACTTGTCAGAAATGACGGATGACGAGCTTAAAAAGCTGAACGTTATTAACCGTGAAAACGACCGCATGTCGGGCCGCCGTCCGATCGAGTTCATTCAAGCTGCGAAGCCAATAGTCATTATCGATGAACCACAGAGCGTGGACAACACCGAGAAGTCCCGCCGCGCCATCGCAAACCTAAGTCCTATGGCGACGCTCCGCTATAGCGCAACACATCGCAATCCGTACAATTTGCTCTATAAGCTTGACCCAATAAAGGCTTATGACCTGCGGCTTGTGAAGCGAATCGAGGTTGCCTCTGTTCGATCCGGAGACAGTTTTAATGATGCCTATGTGAAACTCCTGAAGACAGACAACAAGAATGGCATCAAGGCCCTGGTGGAAATTCATAAGGAAGGCCGGGATGGCCCAAAGCCGACCAAGTTGTGGGTCAAACAAGGAGATGACTTGTATATCAAGTCTGGCCAGCGTGACACCTATCAGAACGGCTATATCGTCCAGAATATCGACTGCACGCCTAGCGCCGAATATGTCGAATTCAACCAAGGGCGTTTTCTGACGCTGGGCCAGGAAATAGGCGGTTTAGGTGAAGACCTGATGAAGGCCCAAGTTTTTGAGACGGTCGAGCAGCACCTTAAGAAGGAGCGCATGCTGAAAGGTCGGGGCATCAAGGTACTCTCCCTTTTCTTTATTGATCGCGTCTCCAATTATCGCATCTATAACGATGACGGTTCATATTCACTCGGCAAAATCGGTCGGTGGTTCGAGGAAGCCTTCACCCAGCTGACTGCCAAGCCGATTTTTAAGGATGTTATGCCTTACGATGCGTCCCAGGTCCATGGCGGATATTTCAGCCAGGACAAAGACAAGAAGCTCAAGGATACGCGTGGCAACACGGCAGATGACGAGGACACCTATAGCCTAATCATGAAGGATAAGGAGCGCTTGCTGGATCCGGAAGTTCCGCTGCGCTTTATCTTCTCCCACTCAGCACTACGCGAAGGCTGGGATAACCCCAATGTCTTCCAGATTTGTACACTGAACGAATCACAGTCCGTCGAGAAGAAACGCCAGGAAATCGGCCGCGGTCTTCGCTTACCCGTAAATGCCCAGGGTGAGCGAGTCCATGATGAAACGGTCAATCGGTTAACCATTATTGCCAACGAGTCCTACGAGGATTTTGCCAAGGCCCTTCAAACCGAATTCGAGGAGGACTTCGGAATCAAGTTCGGATGTGTCGAGAAGATTGCCTTTGCAAAGTTGTTAAGACGTGCGGCGGATGGCTCGGAGGTTCCGCTTGGCCAGAACGCTTCACAGGCTATCTGGCAAGAGCTGGTACGGAACGGTTATATTGACGACAGTGGTGCCATTCTTGGCAAGTTCGACCCCAAGAACCCTCATTTCGAGCTGAAAATCTCAGATGAATATTCAGACCTGAGGCCAGAGATTGTTGACGAGATCAATCGCAAGATATTTGCCAATAGGATTAAGAATAAGCGTGATGAGCACACACTGGTCTTCAACAAGAATGTTCAACTGAGCGAGGAATTCAGGTTTCTTTGGGATCAAATCAGTCAGAAGACCCGATATCGTGTTGAATTTGGTACGCCAGATCTCATCCAAATAGCTGTTGATCGCATCAGGAAGATCGAGCCGATAAAAGCGCCACATATATCGACCAATCTTGTCGAGGTGGAGCTGTCTGAGGCAGGAGTGGCGGCAGACAAACTGCTGGCCTCGCATGCTCGCGACGTAGGAGCGATAAATGTCTTGCCTGATATCTTGAGCTTTCTTCAGAAAGAAACGGAGCTTACACGTCATACCCTGGCTGAAATTCTCAAGCGATCTGGTCGTCTTGGTGAGTTCAAGCTAAACCCGCAAGCGTTTATGTCCGCTTTGGCGAAAGAGATTTCACGAGCCCTTCACGATCTTATGCTGGGCGGCATTCAGTATGAAAAGGTGGCGGGTCGCTATTGGGAAATGAGCCGTATTGATGAGGAGGGTGACAAAGAGATCGTACGCTTTCTAAGCAATCTTTATCACGTTCAGAACAAGGACAAGTCACTTTTTGACGCTATTGAATATGAGTCTGAAGTCGAGCGACAATTTGCCCGCGATTTAGACAACAACGAAGATGTAAGGCTTTTCGTAAAGCTGCCTCGCTGGTTTGAGATATCGACGCCAATTGGCCCATACAATCCAGATTGGGCATTTGTCACGGAACGGGAAGAGCGACTATACTTCGTACGCGAGACGAAGAGCACACTTGATTCTGAAGAGCGCCGTACGAAAGAAAACCAGAAGATCGTTTGTGGCCGCCGACATTTCGATGTACTGGGTGTCGACTACGACGTCGTAACATCGTTGTCCGAAGTGAAATTCTAACTAAATGCCATAGCTATCGGCTATCAAATCCTTTGTTCGCGCGAGCTAAGCAGTGGATGTCAACGGATGGTTTTGCAGGGGCCTTTCCAACCGGTGCAGAATCAGCCGGGGCCGACACGGGATTGGGATTTCCAGAAGCACTGTTTTCCTTAGTTGCCTCCTTGGAATTCGCATTGCTAAATGCAGCATAAGCGTCCTTCGCACTCCCGACAGCCGCCGCCTTCTGGCGAAACTGCTTCAACTCATCAGCGAAGCGGATTCCCGACGTCTTGTGCATCCTGTTGAGCGTTGCGCTTCTGGCAAGTACGGACTTCGCTGCCTTAGAAGCCTTTGCTTCGCGCTCTTCAATATCACGGTCCAGCAATTCTGCATCTGCAAGGTATTCATCCAAAATCGCCTGAGCCCGCAAGCTTGCCAAATGCCTTTCATGACGGGATGCTTCAACTCTTGGGTCGGAACCCATGTCATTACGATATTTTTTCGAACGCCGCACCTTTCCCGAAACTCTGTAGTTGAGCGATTCAAGGGCTGCCACTGCGCGGACGCGACGTGCGTGTGAGGCTTTCTCGTCCTCTATAATCGAAATGGCGTCCTTCCGTCGCTCAAAGTTTGAACGATGATCAACGCGACCTTCTATGCCCAGCAAACTGAGAACGGAGTTTATCTTGTCGGCCCAGGATTTTCTCCAGTGGAACAGTTCCCGCTTTTTGTCAAGCTCACGAATCTTCCTTGAAGACCAGGATTTTGAAGTTGTGATTGACCGAAAGGGCACTGCAACATGAGCATGCCAATCAGAGTGAACAGAAATTTGAGCCGGAAGATTCCAACGATCCACAAACTCGCTCGAAACCCATTCCTCAACAATTCTAGCATGAAGCTGTTGGGGAATCTCGTTGGGGAATGAAAGCTGGATTTCCTTCATGAGCGTGGCATCGCACCGTCTTTCATTTATCTGCACAGATCGACAGAGGTGAGACGGATTTCTTAAATAATCAGGCATCCAGGCTGGGCCAATCGCAAGATTCTCGACGCTGTCATTCTTATACGAATAATCAAAGTAGCAATCGTTTTCTTGGTCAAAAATGCGCCCGCGCGTTATATAGGACATAAATGCAACGACGTTGTCGTTCTTCCCCTTAGAAAGGGTTCTGGCCGAGAGGCGATAAAACAGCGAAGCGGAGTTGGAAGATGAATTCATAGAACGGGGTCCAGGGGCTTTGCCCTTGGCCCGCGGCATTGCCCTGCAATGCCTAAGCGGGCTGACGGGTATTTCCAAATTCACTATGGAACCAAGAACCTGTTAGATTGCGATGTCAACGGCTGAGATTCTGTGACCGGCTTCAAAAAAACAAAAAAATAGGATAAGGCACGCTAGCGAAGCATAAGAAGCGTTTTTGCCCGTGCGTGGAACGATGTATCCGCGCGCTTTTCAGCCAGATAGGTGATAAATCGGTTCCCCAAGGGCATCAATCTGTGACCATCTGATAGTCGTATCGTCTGTTGACTATCTGCGATGTGTGGTCACGGCCTGGGCGTCCGCCATTTTGTTGGGGGTTACTGCCAGGCGCGATTGGTTGGCGATGCGCTCCAGATGCTGGACTTGTTGATCATGATGCTGTGTTGCGCGCTGCTGATCCAAGAACCAGTAATGTCTTTTGGAGGTTCTTTGGAGATGGGCCCTTTCCGCGTTGTTCCCATTGACCTGAGACCCAAGTTTCATCCGGCCCCCGGTAGAGTCCCAATGGCACTTGAGCTTGCCCCCAACCTTGGACCAGGCTGGCCTGGAAGAATCCGGCACACCTGAAACGCATTGACGGGGCGCTATGCGGTCAATACGACTAATCCCAAACAACCGTCGCCGCCAGGATATATCCCGCTCCATAAACGGTTTTTATCAGGCGTGGATGGTGGGGATCGTCCCCCAGCTTGCGGCGCAAACGCGAGATGCGAACATCGATGCTGCGGTCGAAAGGGGCATCGCTGCGCTCACCCAACAGTTGGTCGCGCGACAAGATGCGATTGGGCGAACGAAGAAGGCCTACCAGCAGAGCCGCCTCAGATGCGCTCAGATCGACTTGTTCGCCCTTGAGAGAGCAAAGACGGTTCATGTCGGCATCGAAAATCCAGTCGGCAAACCGCGCCCTTCCGAGGTTCTGTTGCAATTCCCTGGCAGGAACCCGGTGCCAACGGCGCA
This sequence comes from Alphaproteobacteria bacterium, assembly GCA_015231795.1. Classification (NCBI taxonomy): domain Bacteria; kingdom Pseudomonadati; phylum Pseudomonadota; class Alphaproteobacteria; species Alphaproteobacteria bacterium. Next base: position 28,337 of record JADGAX010000009.1, read on the forward strand.
GAATGCTGCGCACCCTTGCCACGAGTTCGCGCGGCTCGAAGGGTTTGATCATATAGTCATCGGCACCAAGCTCCAGTCCCAGTACGCGGTCGCTGACGCCCTGGCGTCCGGTCAGGATAAGAATGGCGCAATCATGACGTTCTTCTATCTCGCGCACTACCTGGATGCCATCAATATCCGGAAGGCCGAGATCGACAATGCACAAGGCTGGCTCCTCGCGCTTGAGCTGCTTTAACAGCTCGCCTCCGGTGCGAAAATGCCTGGTTGTAAATTCGAACTCGTCCAACGATCTGCAAATCAGGCGGCCCACGTCGGAATCATCCTCGACGACGAACACCGCCTGTTTGATCGGGAAATTCATCGCCCTAACATTCATGGTGCCGCCTCGATCGCCGCAGCGATTTCTTCTTTGCTGAAGGGCTTGCGCAACATTGGCACGTCGAGGGATTCGACCTCTGCTCCCTCCAACCCTGCTGCATAGCCGCTAATCAGAATGATGCCAATGCCGGGATGATGGGCTTTGACATGTTTGGCCAAAGCCAATCCTCCCATCCCCCCCGGCATGACCACATCGCTGACCAAAACGGAAATGCCGGAGATCGCGTCTAACATTCCAGACGCTTCGTCACCGGTGCTGGCCTCGACTACCTGATAACCCAACTCGACCAACTGGCGGCAGATAATCTTTCTTACCTCGTCCTCGTCCTCGACCAACAGAATCAGCCGACCCGAAGACGACTTGGCAGGTGCATCAATGATTTGCGGCTCGACCGCGACAACGGGCGCGTCGCAAGCCGGCAATAGAAGAGTGACCGTCGTTCCACAATCCGGCTGGCTGTCAATGCGAATGCCGCCGCCCGACTGGCGCACGAAACCATAAACCATGCTGAGCCCCAGCCCGCTGCCCTTACCGAATTCCTTGCCGGTGAAGAAGGGCTCGAAAACCCGGGACTGGGTTTCAGCATCCATGCCCATGCCGCTATCGGCAACACGGAAGGCCACATATTTGCCCGGCGGCACCTGATAGGCAAGCGCCTGCTCCTCGGTGGGCGTCATGGCGGTGAGGACGAATCGCAACTGGCCGCCCCTGGGCATGGCGTCCCTGGCGTTGAGGGCCAGATTCAGCAGCGCCCCTTCCAACTGATTGGCGTCGGCAAGGGCGAAAAGAGGTTGCTCGGGCTCGTCCAGCGTGATGCCGATGATTTCGGGTAAGGAACGCAGGAGCAATCGAATGAAATCTCTCACCAACTTGCCGACATCAACGGGCCTGGGCTCCAGCGGCTGCTGGCGCGCGAAGGCCAACAGGCGGCGAACCAGATCGACGCCGCGCCGCGAAGCCTGATAGGCCGGCTCGGCGAATTCCATCACTTCGCCAATATTGGCGCAGCGTTCCTGGAGGGCGGCCAGATTGCCGACGATGATGGTTAACAAATTATTGAAATCATGGGCAAGGCCGCCCGTGAGTTGGCCGACCGCCTCCATCTTCTGGGCATGAAGCAGGGCCTGGGCCATGCGCTCGCGCGCGGCGTTGGCGCGCACCAAATCTGCATTGGCGGACTCCAGTTCCGAAGTCCGCTCGCGAACACGACGATCCAACTCCTCGTTCTGCTCGCGAATCAGACGTTCGTAATAGCGTTGCTCGGTGATGTCGGCATAGGTGGTCACGAAACCAAGATCGGGCAAGGGCTCTCCCCGCACCGCGATAACCGTGCCGTCGGGACGCGACCTTTCAAAATAATGGGGCTGAAAACTTGCCGCCATCTGAACTCTCTCGGCTACCAGTTCCTCGACATCCCCCGGGCCGTATTCTCCTCGCAAAGCGTTGAAGCGCATGAAATCGGCGAAAGGAGTTCCGTAGCGGGCCATGCTCATCGGGAAATCGAGCAATGTGAAAAACCGACGGTTCCAGCCCACCAGCTTGAGATCGGCATCGATGATCGTGAAACCCTGTCCGATGTGATCGAGGCCGGCTTGGAGCAAAGCGAACCGGTGTCCCGGATCGGCGGAGATGGATTCCTTTTTCTTGGCGCTGGCCTTGCTCATGATCGACGGCGTTCCGGCTCCAGGCTCTCTTCTTGTAATTCTAAACGATATTGCAAACAAGGAAAGGGGATCAGCAGGCCATCAGGACCGGCAGGGTCATGTGGCGCAAGATATGGCGTGTTCCTGCTCCTCTTAGAAATGGCAGGTGATATCCCCCGTGCGCCCCCATGACCAGCAGATTGGCGCCAAGATCGAAGCTGCGGGACAGAATCAGGTCCATGACCCCGATATCCTCCCCAGCCAGGCGTTCGTTGATCGCCGCGATGCCGTGAGAGCCAAGGTGATCGCGAAGGCTCGCGGGCAGTGGCGAGGCCGTACAGCCGGCTTGGGCTTGAATCATTAATATTTCTACGCATTCGGCTCCCTTGATCAAGGCAAGCGAGTCATGCAAGGCCCGCGTCGCCTCGCGTCCGCCATTCCAGGCGATAAGAACATTGGTGCCCACGACCGGATAGGCGCCTACCGCCGGCACGACCAGGCAGGGCCGCCCGGATTGTAAAATGACCTGTTCGACGAACTCGTCTTGCTGGGGCGCCCCCTGGACAAATTGCCCCAACACGACCAGATCGAAGAAGCGCGCTGCAAAAACGGTTTCGGCCAGCGTGGCGCTGGGGTCGCTGCATTTTAACCTCCAAAAGCGGCCTTCCACCTTTTCCTGTCCGACGGCGGCAATGAAAACGCGTTCCGCCTGTTCGGCCGGATCGCCAAATTCGCGCTCTTTATGGCGTAGAGGAAAGCGTCCCGTCGGACAGGAAAACAGGGCGGTCAGCCTGGCCTCGAAGCGCCTGGCGAGTCCAAGCGTCAGATGGAGCAGCATGACGTCACGCTCGCCACCATCTTGGTGAACCAGAATATCCTTGGGCTTCATCGCCCCTCCTTTCGCTCAGACATCTATGCCGCGCTTTTTCATCATCGGAGCCAACATGCCGACCATGCCGCTACGGAACATCAGCACGCAGAGAATGAAGATGACACCCTGAATAATGGTGACCCAAGAGCCGGTTTCCGAAAGATAGTTCTGAATCGCCGCCACCAGGAAGGCGCCGACCATGGGTCCGAACACCGTGCCCACGCCGCCCAACAGTGTCATCAACACGACTTCACCGGAGGCATGCCAGTGCACGTCGGCCAGGGAAGCCAATTGGAAGACTATGCTCTTCATCGATCCTGCGAGACCGGCCAGCGAGGCCGACAGCACGAAGGCCAGCAGCTTATATTTTTCCACCTCGTAACCGAGGGATATTGCCCTGGGCTCGTTGTCGCGGATGGCTTTCAGCACTTGGCCGAAAGGCGAAGTGACGATGCGCTGGATGAACAGGAGCGAGGCGACAAACACCGCCAAAACAAAATAATACATGGAAAGCGAGTCGTTGAGATCGATAAAGCCCAACAGACTGCCTCGCGGCACGCCCTGGATGCCGTCCTCGCCATGGGTGAAAGGCGCTTGGATGGCGACAAAGAACATCATTTGCGAGAAGGCCAGCGTTACCATGGCAAAATAGATGCCCGAGCGGCGGATGGCCAGCCATCCGGTGACCAGCCCAAGAACGGCGGCGGTGGCGACTCCCGCCAGGATCGCCAGCTCGGGGGAAAAACCCCATTCCTTGGCGGCATGCGCGGTGACATAGGCGGCAAAGCCAAAGAACATCGCATGGCCGAAGGACAGCAGGCCGACATAGCCCAGCAACAGGTTGAATGCGGCGGCAAAGAGGGCGAAGCACAGGCCCTTCATCAGGAAGATGGGATAGATGCCGAAGGGTGCCGCCAGGGCCAGCAGCAAAAGCGCCAGCACCAGCAGGCGTTGAGGGGTTATGGCTCGGCTCCTGACGGAAATGGCTTCCTGGTTCATGGCGTCAGCTCCCCTTTCCGAACAGGCCTTGGGGCTTGATCATCAAGACGATGGCCATGACCACGAAGATCACCGTGCTGGCCGCCTCGGGATAGAAGACCTTGGTCAGACCTTCCAAGAGGCCCAGCATGAAACCGGTAACGATGGCGCCTAGGATCGACCCCATGCCGCCAATCACGACGACGGCGAAGACGACGATGATGATATTGGAACCCATCAGCGGATTGACGGAATAGATCGGGGCCGCCATCACGCCGGCAATGGCGGCCAAGGCCACGCCAAACCCATAGGTCAAGGTTACCAGCACCGGCACGTTGACCCCGAAAGCCTGTACCAATTGCGGATTCTCGGTGGCGGCGCGCAGATAGCTTCCCAACTTGGTTTTCTCAATCAAAAGCCAGGTGCCCAGACACAGGAACAACGAGGCCAAGACAACCCAACCGCGATAGATGGGCAGATACATAAAGCCAAGATTCCAGCCGCCCTGCAGTTCTTCGGGCACCGCGTAGGGCGCTCCGGAAATGCCGTAAAGCTGGCGGAATCCCCCTTCTATCACCAGGGCGAGGCCGAATGTGAGCAAGAGGCCGTAAAGATGGTCAAGCTTGTAGAGCCTTGAGAGCATGGTTCGTTCGATCAGAATGCCGAGCGCACCAACCAGCAACGGCGCCAGCAAAAGAGCGGCCCAGTATCCAAGGCCAGCATGACTGAGGACCAGCCAGGCGACGAAAGCCCCCATCATGTATTGGGCGCCATGGGTGAAATTGATAATGTTGAGAAGGCCGAAGATCAGGGCCAGACCCAGGCTAAGCATGGCATAGAAGGCGCCGTTGATCAGGCCCAGCAGTAGCTGGCCGAACAAGGCCTGGATCGGGATGCCGAACAATAGGGTCATGGTGCGCCTTCATTCCTTGCCGCCATCGGTTGGCGGTGCCGGGGCGCCGGCATGGCGTCGGCGCCCCCTTGCGGTTATTTCTTAGTCAAAGGACAGGTGCTTTCGCTCATAGGCTGGAAAGCCTCGTCGCCGGGAATGGTGCGCAGAATCTTGTAATAGTCCCACGGACCCTTCGATTCCGCAGGTGTCTTGACCTGGGCCAGATACATGTCATGCACCATGCGACCATTGGGGCGCAGCTTGCCGTTCTTGGCGAAGAAATCCTTGATCGGCAGTTCGCGCATCTTGTCGGCAACCTTGACGCCCTCGTCGGTCTTGGCGGCCTGAATGCTCTTGAGATAATGGCTAACCGCCGAATAGACGCCGGCCTGAACCATGCTGGGCATGCGACCGTTCATCTTGGCGGCGAACCGCTTGGCGAAGGCGCGGGTCTGGTCATCGATGTCCCAGTAAAAGCCCGTGGTCAGCATCATTCCCTGGGCGGTTTCCAGACCCAGAGAGTGAATGTCGGAGATAAAGATCAAGAGGCCGACCAGATTCTGGTTTTTTGTAATGCCAAACTCCTTGGCCTGCTTGATGGCATTGATGGTGTCGGCGCCGGCATTGGCCAGGCCGATGATCTTTGCCCCCGACGCCTGTGCCTGCAACAGGAACGAAGAAAAATCGGCGTTGGGGAAGGGGTGGCGGACGCTGCCCTTGATCTCGCCGCCGTTGGCCTTGATGGCCCTCTCGGATTGCGCTTGCAAATCGTGACCGAAAGCGTAATCGGCGGTCAGAAAAAACCAACTGCTTCCACCCTGCTTAGTGACGCTGGCGGCGGTGCCGGCTCCTGTCGCGAAGTTGTCATAGGTCCAATGGAAGCCGGTAGGCGAGCACCAATCATTGGTCAGCGGCAGCGAGGCCGCCCCTGAAATGAGGTCGATTTTGCCCTTTTCCTTGGAGATTTCGCGCACGGCACGCGCCGCTGCGGTGGTAACCAGATCGGCAATGGCATCGACACCTTCGTTCTCATACCATTTGCGGGCGATGGACGAGGCGATATCGGCCTTATTCTGGTGATCGGCAGAGACGATCTCGATGGGCATGCCGTTGATTTTCCCCCCGGCGTCCTCAGCCGCCATCTGGGCGGCAACGACATTGCCTTGACCTGCAAGATCGGAATAGGTACCCGACAGATCGGTCAGCACGCCGATCTTGATCTTGCCATCGCTGTACTGGGCGTGTGCCAGGCCTGTCGATAGGGCCAATGCGGCAACGCTCATAAGAAGCCTTTTGATAATCATGGTGACGTCCTCCCTTTCGTTATCCTGGCCGATCAGACCCCCAGGTAGGCCTTGAGCTTGTCCTTGCTAGCAGCCAGTTCGTCGTTGCGCATCATGTCGATGACCCTACCGTGTTCGACCACGTAATGACGATCGGCGACGGTGGCGGCGAAATGGAAGTTCTGTTCGACCAGCAGAATGGTGAAACCCTTCTGCTTCAGGTTGCGGATGATGGCGCCGATATGCTGGACGATGACCGGGGCCAATCCCTCGGTGGGTTCGTCGAGCAGCAGTAGCCTGGCCCCCGTGCGCAGGATCCTGGCTATGGCCAGCATTTGCTGCTCGCCGCCCGACAATTTCGTGCCCTGGCTGGAAGCCCTTTCCTGCAGGCGTGGGAACAGCTCTTGCACCTCGGCAAGCGACAAGCCGCCCGCCCTGACCACCGGTGGCAGCAACAGATTCTCGGCGACGGTCAAGGAGGCGAAAATGCCACGCTCCTCCGGACAAAAGGCGAGGCCCAGGCGGGCGATGCGGTTGGAAGGCCAATCAATCAGTTCGTGTCCTTCGTAGCGGATCGATCCTGAACGCTTGGCCACGATGCCCATGATTGAGCGCAGGGTTGTTGTCTTGCCCACCCCGTTGCGTCCCAGCAAGGTCACGACCTCGCCCTCCGGAATCTCGAAGCTCATGCCGTGGAGGACGTGCGATTCGCCATAGTGGGCGTGGAGATCCGAAACCGTCAGGAGGGCGGGATGGCTATCCATGGCCGGCCCCCATATAGGCGTCGATGACCTCTGGATTTGCGGAAATTTCCCGATAGGGTCCTTCAGCCAGCACACGTCCCAGTTTCAGAACGGTGATGGTGTCGGACAGATCCGCCACAACGGAAAGATTATGTTCGACCATCAGCACGGTGCGGTTTGTGGCGACGCGCCTAATCAGATCGGAAGTGCGCACGACGTCCTCGACCCCCATCCCGGCCATCGGTTCGTCGAGCAGCAGCATTTCGGGCTCGAGAGCCAGGGTGGTGGCGATTTCCAACGCCCGCTTACGGCCATAGGAGAGTTCACCCGCCGGTGTATCCCGGTATTCAACGATGCCGACCGCCTCGATCAGATCCATGGCGCGATCATTCAGCGTTTCCAGCGAACGGCCCGAGCGCCAGAAATGGAAAGACGTTCCTTGCACGCGCTGTAGAGCGACGCGGACATTCTCCAGCACGGACAGATGGCCGAACACGGCGGAAATCTGGAACGAGCGCACCATGCCCCGGCGGGCAATGGCAGCTGACTTTTCATGGGTAATATCGCGCTTGTTGTAGAATATCTGGCCGCTCGATGGGGCCAGAAACTTGGTCAGAAGATTGAAGCAGGTGGTTTTTCCGGCCCCATTGGGACCGATCAAGGCGTGGATCGTGTGGCGGCGCACTTTGAGATTGACGTCGGCAACGGCGACAAAACCACGGAACTCCTTGCTCAGGTCCCTGGTTTCGATGATGTAATCACCGTTCGCCTGGTTCGCCATGACGTTACACGCGTTCCGGCAGCAGATTCATGACCCGCTTCCTAAGCTCGAATTTCTGGATCTTGCCGGTCGAGGTCTTGGGCAGCGCAGAGAAGATTACTGTGCGCGGGCATTTGAACTTGGCCAGATGTTCGCGGCAGAAAGCGATCACTTCCTGCTCGCTGGTCGTTGCGCCTTCACGAAGGGTGACGAAGGCGCAAGGCGTCTCGCCCCAGGTGTCGTCGGGCTTGGCCACCACGGCGGCTTCCAGGATGTCGGGATGTCGGTAGAGGATCTCCTCGACTTCGACCGAAGAAATATTCTCGCCCCCCGAAATGATGATGTCCTTTGAGCGGTCCTTGAGCTGAATGTAACCGTCGGCATGCATCACCCCCAGATCGCCGGAATGGAACCAGCCGCCGACAAAGGATTCTTCCGTGGCCTTGGGGTTTTTGAAGTAGCCCTTCATCACCAAATTGCCGCGAAACATGATCTCTCCCATGGTCTCGCCGTCCCAGGGCACCGGCCGCATGGTCTGGGGATCGAGAACCTGAAGATCCTCTTCGACCGTGTAGGGTACGCCTTGGCGGGCCTTGAGCCGTGCTCTCTCGGGTAGCGGCAGATCGTCCCATTCGCTCTTCCAGGCGCAGACGGCGGCAGGGCCATAAACCTCGGTTAGGCCGTAGACATGCTCAATCAGGAAGCCGCGCTCAGTCATGGCGGCGATGACGGCGGCAGGTGGAGCAGCCCCCGCCGTCATCACCTTGACCGGCTGTGGGGCCGGTCGTATTTCGTCAGGTTTGGCATGGATGATGAAGGTAAGCACGGTGGGGGCGGCGCATAGATGGTTGGCCCCGTGCTCGGCGATGGCGTCATAGATGCCCTTGGCCGATACCTTGCGCAGGCAGATATTGACGCCCGCCGTCGCCGCCATCGTCCAGGGGAAACACCAGCCGTTGCAGTGGAACATCGGAAGCGTCCACAGATAACGGGGATGCAGTCCCATCTGCCAGTCGAGCCCATTGCACAGCGCATTGAGATAGGCACCGCGGTGATGCGTCACCACCCCCTTGGGATTGCCGGTAGTGCCCGATGTGTAGCTGAGGGCGATGGCCTGCCACTCGTCGGCAGGCAGTTGCCAGTCAAAATCAGGATCGCCGCCAGACAGGAATCGTTCGTATTCCGATGCCGGGTCGGCACCTTCCTCATCGATCACCACCAGCGGCGGCCTGACCGTGGCCAAGGCCAGAGCCTGGCGTGCCAATTCCAGAAAATCGGCCGAGACAAGCAGAAACTTGGCCTCGGCATGGTCGAGAATGAAGCCGATGGCGACGGCATCGAGGCGGGTGTTGATGGTATTGAGCACCGCCCCGGCCATGGGAACACCGAAATGCGCCTCGAACATCGCAGGAATATTGGAACTGATGACCGACACCGAATCGTTAAGACCGATGCCGCGCTTGGAAAGCGCCGAAGCCAATCTCCGGCAGCGGATATAGCTTTCTGCCCAGGTGAAGCGCAAATCGCCGTGTATGACCGAAAGATAGTCGGGATAAATGCGCGCCGCCCGGCGCATGAGGCTAAGAGGCGACAGCGGCACATAATTGGCGTCGTTGCGATCAAGACCCTGCAAATAGGGGCTATCGGCCTTTGCGGACATTGTTCTCTCTCCCTGGAACTGGCCGCCTTTATGAGGCCGGCGGCATTGTTCTGGGCAAGAATCTGCCTGCAAAGTTTTGCAGAACTATTCTTGGATTGTAACGAATTGTATCATTCCATTGAGCTTGCCGCTAACGTTGCATCGTGGCTTGGAGAATCGGGGCGGGGATAAGAAACAATGCCGGACAGAACAGGACAAAGAGGTCCGACACTTGACTTGAAAAGCCTTGAGGTTTTTCTGGCGATCATGGAGTCCGGCTCGATCACCCGCGCCGCCCAAAGCCTGGGCATGACTCAGTCCGCGGCATCGCAGATCCTTTCCCGCCTGGAAGCGGGTCTGGGCAGCAATCTGTTCGATCGGGTATCGCGGCCCCTGCGTCCAACCCGGGCGGGTGAGATTCTCCAGCAGCGGGCCCGAATCTTGATGGGCGAGGCCGAACGGACCGTCGCCCTGGTCAGGGAGGCGGATTTCTCGGTCATTCCCATCATCCGTGCCGGACTCGTTGATTCCTTCGCGACCACGGTCGGGCCGCATCTGGTCAAGGGGTTGCGCGGCCATGCCGATCAACTGCGCATCTGGTCGGGCATCGCCCCCAACCTCAGCCGCGATCTCTTGAACCGTTCGCTCGATCTGGTGATTGGCAGCGATCCGATGGAAGACCTGGTCGGGCTTGAGCGGCATCGCCTATTCGTTGAGCCCCTAGTTTTGATCATGCCCAAGAGCCAGGCCAAGAGTTGGAGCCGTCTGCCACTTGCTGAATTGGCGGCCAGTGTTCCCATGGTTCGCTATTCCATCCGCTCGGGTCTCGGCTCGCAGATTGACCGCCATCTGCGTCGCATGAAGATCGAGGTGCCTCCTGCCCTGGAGTTCGACGCCACGGAAGCTGTCTTCGCCATGGTTGGCGCCGGAATCGGCTGGGCAATCACCACACCTCTTTGCCTTCTCCAGGGACGCAGCATTATTCCGGAACTATCTATCATGCCCCTGCCCGGTCCGGCGGTGGCGCGCAGTCTTTACCTTGTCCTGCGCGGCGGCGAGTTGACGGTCTTGGCCGAAAGGATTGCCGACATTTCCTGCAAGACTTTAAAAAACCTAACAAAGAAGGAACTACTACCTCTTGCTCCATGGCTGTCGAAGCACATCCGGGTCGGAGAAGGAAAGGTAGAATAATAAGCGACACTTATTATATACATTATGTTTCATAATAACATTGCCCCCCCATCAGGCTTGCCCGACCATCGCCACAGGTTACTTCTGGAGCTGGGCCTTGGATCAAACTCTCTCACATTCACGCATCGAGAAGGACGCGCTGGGCTCCTGCGAACTGCCTGACGACGCGCTTTATGGTATTCATGCCTTTCGGGGAGCAGCGAATTTCGCTGTGTCGGGTCGCCTGCTGGCGGACGAACCCGCCCTGCTGTCCGCACTGGTGCAAGTCAAGAAGGCGGCGGCGCTGGCCAATGGCAAACTTGGCGCCCTGGGTCAGCGGGAAATGAACGCGCTGGTCGGCGCCTGCGACGAGATACTGGCGGGAAAACACTCAAAAAACTTTATCGTTGACCTCTTCGAGGGCTCGGGTGGCACCTCGCTCAACATGAACGTCAATGAGGTCCTGGCCAATCGCGCCTTGGAGCTGTTGGGCCAGAAGCCGGGCAATTACGATCTGGTCCATCCGAACGACCACGTAAATCTTGGGCAATCGACCAACGATGTGTTGCCAACGGCACTGAAGTTGGCGGCCTACGCCGCCAGCGGACCGACCCTGGATTCCCTCATGGCCCTGGCCGACAGCCTGGATAACAAGCGCCACCAGTTTGCTGAGGTGCTGCGCCTGGGGCGCACCTGTCTTCAGGATGCGCAACCGATGATGCTGGGTCAGGCCTTTGGCGGTTATGCGGCGGCGGTCAGGCGCAGCCATGCCCATCTGACGGACTTGCGCGAGGAATTGCTGGAGGTCCCTATAGGCGGCACCGCCATCGGGACCGGTCTGGGGGCGCGGCCTGGCTATCGCCATTGTGTGTTGAAACACTTGTCGGAGCTGGTGGGAGCGGAAGTCAAGGCGCCGCGAGATTTCTTCGACGCCATGCAGAATCTGGATGAAGCGGCGCGCCTGTCGGCAGAGCTGCGAACAGCAGCCAACATTTTGTGGAAAATTGCCAATGACCTGATCCTTCTGTCCTCTGGACCCGATGGCGGCATTGGAGAAATCGTCCTGCCCGCCTTGCAGGCTGGCTCTTCGATCATGCCGGGAAAGGTCAATCCCGTGCTGCCGATGATGGTTTGCCAGGTGGCCTTCGTCATCGCCGGCAACGATGCCGCCATCGCCCAGGCCACTCAGCAGGGACAGTTGGAAATCAATCATTTCGAGCCTGTGGTTGGCGTCAAATTACTGGAATCACTGCGGCTGCTTCAGGCGACCAGCAGTCTGTTCGCAAGTCGCTGCATCGACGGGATCGAAGCCAATGCCGAGCGAAGCCTTGCGCATCTGCTGGCATCCAGCGCTCCGGCGACGGCCTTGGTGCCGCGCCTGGGCTATGCCCGCGTCAGCGATTTGGTGAGGCGGGCATCGGTCGCCGGACGGCCTTTCCTGGAACTGGCAGAGGCCGAGGGACATATCGACCGTCAGCAGACGCTGGATCTGTTGAGAAATTGTAGCGAAGGACGAATGGAAATCTAAAATACGGGCAAGACCCGACAACAAGGGAGAAACAACATGAAAAGACAATTGATAAAGGGTGTGGCGCTATTGTCGCTGGCGTGGGGATTGGTGGCTGGAGCGGTGGTTCCAACCCTGGCCGACACCTTGGACAGAATCAAGGAACGCGGCAAATTGGTGGTTGGCGTCAAGTCAGATTACAAGCCCTGGGGCTTCATCGATGCCGCTGGCAATCTGGCTGGCATGGAAATCGACATGGCCCATGACGTTGCCCAGCGGCTGGGCGTTAAGCTAGAGTTGATCCCCGTTCAGACTGCCAACCGCATCGAGTTCCTGCAGCAGGGCAAGATCGACCTCATCATCGCCACCATGTCCGACAATCCCAAACGGCGCGAAACTGTGGGCATCATCGAGCCCCTGTACTATGCGGGCGGCACCAATGCCTTGCTGCGCAAGGGTGCGGGTATTTCAAGCTGGCAGGATGTGCGCGGCAAGAAGCTGTGCGGCACCCAAGGCGCCTATTACAATAAGCGTGTGGCGGAATTGTACGGCGCCGAGATCATCGCCTTCGCAGGGAATCCCGAAGCCATGAATGCATTGCTTGGCGGCAATTGTATCGGCTTTGTGCAAGACAGCACTTTCATCGGCTCGACCTTGGCCAGCGGCGACGCCAAATGGGCCGACTATGAAATGACGCTGCCGACGGAAGACGAGCAGGGTTGGGGCATCGCTGTGCCGCTGGCCGAACTGAATGGTCCCTACGGTGATTTCATGCGCAAGATGGTGACGGATTGGCACCGATCGGGCAAACTGATCGACATCGAACGCAAATGGGGCATCAAGCCCAGCCCCTTCCTGCAAACCATGAATAAGATGTATCGTTGACTTGAACCCCTTTAAAGGGCCCCTGATCGATGGAAACGGTGTGGGAATGGTTCCGCTGGCTTGACAAGGCGCACGGAATCGACCTGTCGGTGTTTTACGACGCCGGTGACCGGCACCGTTTCCTGATGGGCTTTCTGACGACCATCCTGCTTTCCATGACCTGTCTGGTTTCCAGCCTGGCCATCGGCTTTATCGGCGCCTGGGCGCAGCAGTCGCGCTTCCGGCCGGCGCGTCTTGCCGTTGGCGCTTTCATTCAATTCTTCCGCAATACGCCGCCTTTGGTGCAGCTATATTTCTTCTATTTTGCCATTGGCGGAATGCTGCCGAAATTGGCCGATGCTTCCGGCATGGCCAGCCCAATGTTTGGCAGTTTCTTTTGGGCGGCGGTTTCGCTATCGCTGTTCGGGGGCGCCTTCAACATCGAAATTTTCAGGGCGGGCATCGAGGCCGTTCCCCGCGCCACCATCGAGGCCGCCGAATCCCTGGGCTTCAGCAAGGGCCAGATCTTTCGGCTGGTCGCCTTTCCCCTGGCTCTGCGCTTCAGCCTGCGGGCGCTGAACAACAACATGGTCAATCTGGTCAAGACCACATCGCTGGCCTATGCCATAGGTGTGCCCGAGCTTCTTTACGTTTCAGCGCAAATCTGGTCGGATCAGTTGAATACCCGCGAAATGATGACCCTGCTGTTGTTCAGCTATGTTGGACTGGTCGGAGCAATGGTGTGGGGCATGCATCGTTTGGAACGGGCCTTGCGCATGCCGGGATACGGCCAATGATTCTGTCACCTTCCCGCCGTTGGCTTCTATTCTTGCTGCTAGCATCGTTTGCTTTGTCCTTGCCACACGAGGCGCTGGCGGCACCCGGCCAGCCGGGAATTCTTGCCAGCTTGCTCAAATGGACACCACTGATTTTCAAAGGGTTCTTGCTGAACCTGTTGGCCAGTGTGCTGTCGATGGCACTTGGCTCCTTGCTAGGCGCTTTCCTAGGCTTGGCCCAAATATCGCCGAATCGCTTCGTCGCCAAGTCGGCCTGGGCGGTCACGCAGTTTTTTCGCAATGCGCCCTGGCTGGTTCTGCTGTTCTACACCGTTCTGCTGATTCCCTTCGAGATCAGAATAAGTGGCGGCTCGATTCCCTTGCCCGATACGGCAAAGGCCATTTTGGGTTTGGCCCTTCCGGTCATGGGAAATGTGTCGGAAATCGTGCGCGGCGCCGTGCAGTCGGTTCCATCGGGCCAGTGGGAGTCGGCGCAGGCGCTGGCCTTCACGCGCCGCCAAACGCTATGGATGATTATCCTGCCGCAATGTTTGAAACGCATGCTGCCGCCTTGGATGAATCTCTATGCCGTTCTGACCATGGCAACACCCTTGATTTCCATTGTCGGCGTCGAGGAGGCCATGACCATGACCCGCGCCGCCCTGGCCGCCGAGAACCGCAGCGAGCTTCTGGTGCCAATGTACGGCATGTTGCTGGTTTGGTTTTATCTGTATTGCGCCCCCATCGCCGCCTGGACCAAGCGTCTGGAAAAGCGTTTTGGCGTCAAAGCCTAGGAGATTGCGCATGACCTGGACGCCCGAGCAACCGATTGTGAAAATCACCGACGTTCATAAGTCGTTCGGCAAGACGGAAGTATTGAAAGGGGTATCGATGAATGTCGCCGCGGGTGAGGTGGTGTGCATCATCGGCCCGTCCGGTTCCGGCAAGTCGACGCTGCTTCGTTGCATCAACGCCCTTGCGGTCATCGACCAGGGGTCGGTGCAGGTTGAAGGACAAGAGGTTCACGACCCTGACCTCGACCAACTGGCCCTGCGCCGAAAGGTCGGAATGGTGTTTCAGCAATATAATCTGTTCCCGCACAAGACTGCTTTGCAAAATGTGATGATGGCGCCCATTCATGTGCTGGGCGAGAAACGCGATGACGTTGAAGCGCTGGCGCGCGAGCTGATGCGCAAGGTTCGCCTGGCGGGCAAGGAAAACCATTATCCGGGCGAGTTGTCGGGCGGCCAGCAGCAACGCGTCGCCATTGCCCGCTCGCTGGCCATGCGACCCGATATCATGCTGTTCGACGAGGTGACGGCGGCCTTGGATCCCGAGACGGTCAAGGAAGTGCTGGTCACAATCCGCGACCTGGCCCTGGAGGGCATGACCTGCCTTCTGGTAACACACGAGATGGGCTTTGCCCGCGAGGTTGCCGACCATGTCTATTTCACCGATCATGGCGTGATCGTCGAGCATGGGCCGCCGGAGACTTTCTTTTCAGAAGCGAGAGACCCCAGAACGCGCGAGTTTCTAAGCCATGTCCTTTAAGAGTGATGCCGCCTACCATTTGGGTTCTTGGGCGTCCAGCCTAAGGCTGGACGATCTGCCGGGCGAGGTTCGGCTGGCTGCCAGGCACTGTCTGATGGATGTGATCGGCGTCGCCCTGGCGGCCAGCAACCATCCCACCGTGTCCATGGCAGGCCGCCATGCCGGGAATGTCTTTGCCTCAGGCAAGGCGCAAACCGTGCTGGGAGGCTTGCCGTTGTCAGCACCTGGAGCAGCCCTGGTCAATGCCACGGCGGCTCATGTGCTGGATTTCGACGATACCTGCTTTGACGGCATCGTCCATGCCTCGGCGGCGGTCTGGCCCGCCGTTCAGGCGGTGGCGGACATGACGAACAGCTCGGGTGCTGAATTGCTGGCGGCTTTCATAGCGGGCGTCGAAGTGGAATATGCCATCGGTAGGGCCCTGACCGAGGACCTATATTATCGCGGCTGGTGGAATTCGGGATTGCTGGGCACGATCGGCGCGGCGGCTGGTGTCGCCCGCGTCCTTGGGTTGGATGCGCCAACATCTGCCCATGCGCTACGCCTAGCAGCCGGCATGTCGGGCGGCATCAGGTCCGTCTTCGGTGCGTCATCCAAACCCGTTGGCTTGGGCCGAGCTTCAAGGGCCGGGGTCGAGGCGGCGCTTCTTGCTCAGGGTGGCTTTGTCAGTTCGTACGGCTTGTTCGAGTCACCCAATGGCGGGTTTGCCGCCACCCTGAATGGCGGGAACTGGAAACAGGAAGAGATTTTGAAGATTGGAAGACACTTCTCGCTAGTCAGTCCGGGAATCGCCTTCAAATCCTATCCGGCCTGCTCGGCAAACCAGGCCGCCGTCGAGGCAACCCTGTTATTGCTGAACGAGGCCGCCTGTGACGGCGCCAGTGTCGTTGCAGCGGCCTGCACCGTAACGCCGTTAGTCGCCGCCTGCCTGACCTACAACCGTCCATCTTGCATTGAGGAAGCCCAGTTCAGCCTACCTTTCGCCGTCGGCACGGCGCTGGCCAAGGGTCAGTTCGACGTCTCGTGCTTGAACGAGCATTGGCTTATGGATACCGGGCTGCAAGCTGCGATGCAGAAGGTCACGATGACAGCAGATGTGTCTCTTTCGGGGGGTAATTCAAACTATCCGGAGGCGGCCGAAGTTGCCTTGACCTTTGCAAACGGGTCGCTGCTCAAGAAATTCCTGGGCGCCGCGACCGGAATGCCGACAAGGCCCATGTCGCAAGACAAGCTCGTGGCCAAATTCAAATCCTGCACCCAGCCGTTGTTGGGGGACCATAGTGAAACTTTGCTGTGGCAGATTCTTGAAATCGAGCGGCAGCCAATCGCCTCGAATTTGTGGAACTTGCGCGCCGAACGTCATCTAAGCCCCCCTTCGCAGGCTATCGGTCAGCTACACCGGTCTGGCCGATAAGAAGCTGCTTTGACAGCATGGCGTGACCCTCTAATTCAAGACCCTTGCCGAGGCCACCAAACTGGGACAAAGTGTCGGAGAGAGGCCGTTCGATATGTGCCGTAACGTACTGTGATTCAAGAGTTATTTGGAGCGGATTGGAGATTCCCTCTCTCTCCGCCATTAAAAAAGCCCCCATTCGGGGGCTTTTTTAATGGCCTGAGGGAGCGGTGAGCGGACCCTTGTTCGACCCCGAGCGCGCGACTTGACTCGCGCGAGGGGCGGGGAGGGGCAAAGCCCCGACCCAATCCCTCTCTCAGCGCCAATTTCTTCACGAAATCAATTCTCTGTCTTCGGATGAGCGCCTGAAACTTAGGCTTTCCGGGCCGTTATGGCGTCAAAGCTGTTGACCTTGTAGGCCGACGGAGATCGATTTCGCCGCCAATCCCTTTTCTCTCCTTTGCGATATTCTCTGAACGCTGTTGACCTTGAACCAGATGAAGGTACGAGTTTTGGCATAGAGAAGCATTGTGAGGCGGAAAATTTATACGCTGCCACCAGAATCTACGAATCGCGCGCCCAAACGGCTATTCCGGCGAAGTTTTCTATGGTGACCAGTGATTTTTCCCTTGGCAGTTGCTTGCAATTCAGTCATCACAAATTAATGACTGACCGTACATTGACGCCTATCTTCTTGGGAGTCTTAGCTCTCCTGATTGGGGTGCTTGCTATCGGATTCCCTCTTGTCATAATCGGCGTCAGGGGATGGAACGACGGAGTTTGGAGTTATCTCGGCAGCTTGCTCGGTTCGTTCCTCGGTTTATTGGCGCTACTTGCGGGCGCCTTCTACAACGCAGAACTCAACCGAGTCCGCGATGACCGACTGCGCGATGAAGAACGCAAGGGACTGGCAGGGGCCTTGTTGGCTGAAACAGCGACCATCTGGAAGCAAACCGATAGCTTGCAGAATCATTTTGGTCCTGGTCGCCGAGATCCGTTGGCGAATGCTGTCATAATGCAAACTCTAGCGCCTGATAGGTCTGTCACTTGGGAGGCCAATGCCCATCGCGTTGGGCTATTTGACAGCCAACTCGCCGTTGATCTGTCAGAGTTTTTCTCAAGAGTAGCCTTATTTCGGAGAGCGGTGGATCAGATCAAACCATCTGATGACTACACCGAGATAGTGAGTGTTGCTCCACGTCTTGCCGACACGGCCGAGAGCCTCATTTCTCGCCTAGCCGCAACCGCGCAGGTTCCCCCTCCGAGATTTGCTTCAGCGAGCACTGAGCCGGATATCTAGATCCGGTCTCAGGACGAGGCGTAAAAATTGGGGGCAGTGTCTTTTTAGAATTCTCGCTCTCACCCATCCCCTCACCCACCCACCAACGCCCGCACAGTCTCAATCGGCATAAGCATGACGCGCTCGCCGAGCGGCGACAAAATGAACCCGCGATCCAAGTAGAAAGTGACGGCGGCATCGTCGATGGCGTGGGCGACGACGGCGCGCACGCCCGCGATTTGGGAGGCGGCAAGGCACCGTTTGAGAGCGTCCGCCAGCAACGCCGTGCCCAGGCCTTTGCCGCGCCATGCCTCATCCGCGGCAAGCCTGCCGATCAACAGCAGCTGCACCTGATCGGGGCCGCCTTTGCGCAATTTCGCTGAGGGAAGAAGCTGGCGCTGCTCAAGCGCCGTGGAAATCGAGAAATATCCAACAACGTGGGCAGGATTGTTCATCGGACAGACAACGTAGGTGCGAGCAGACAATCCCTTGCTTGCCCGTGCGCGTTCGCGCAGCCAGTTATCTAGGGAAGGGTGTGCGCCATTCGAGAAGTGCTCAACGTCATGCCTTGGCCCCAGGGGTTCGGGCGCCAGCAACAAAGGCGCTGCGGCGCCTACTTTTCCCAAGGGGCCTTCCGGCTCAAGAGTGCTTTGGCCTTGGCAGAAGGTGGCGGCGGTGCATCAAGCAGTTTAAGAAAGCGCGCATGCGACTCGGCATCCTGGAAGAAGGTGCGCTGGTCGAGAAGGGTCTCTTCGGCCTGTTGGCGAGCGCTTTCCAACATGAACTCGGACAGCTTTTGTCCCCGCATGGCGGCTGCGCGAACGAACAGCGCCTTGGCGTCAGCCGAAGCGCGAATTTGAATGACATCGTCCTTGGCGCGGGCGGTTGCTGACATGAAAGTCTCCTGAACTTTATCGAGCCAAGCCTAGCAAATGTAACGACATTGTCAATACACTGGTCACCAAGCAGGCGGCCTCGCCCTTCCTGTCTTCCACCGGCGCATTGTTTAGCCGCACTGGCGAGTGAATAGGGTGGTGCCCTAAGGGGTCTGATTCCGCCCTGCCAAGACTGACAAATGTGATCAAAATCGACATGCGTCATGGTGGGATTTGGGATGACGTGCCGCTAATTAAAAGGTAATAACCTTATCTCCGCTGAGGCTTTGCGGCCCTGGCAGGATCAGGACATTAGGCATGAAAATTCGGCATATTCAGGTTTCCAAGGGCGTTCACTGGGTCGAGGTTCAAGACCGCGATCTCAGGATTCTATGCGGCTGTCCTGCAGATTCGGTCAAACATCTGATCAAGCGGGGCCTGATCGTTCCCCAGGCGGTCAAGGGCGTCGATTGCGAGACCGGCCCCAATACGATCCTATTGTCCGACCTGCCCTTGCAGAATGGCGAATTCGCCAATTTGGCCGAGTTTCCCGTTCTGCAGATGCTTTACAAGCAGGGCATGATTTTGCCCAATCATCCCAACAATACCGGCAAACGCCCGATGCTGATCGGTCTGCCCGAGCAGGTGTCGGCGCAGATGCGCTACATTTACCGCGGCAATTACGGTCTGATCTCGAAGGAAGAGATCATGCAGGCCGGCTTCGGCGCCCAGCAAGCCGAAGCGATGATGCGCCTTAAGCTGAAATTCGCCTTCGGGCGCATCCGCCCGACCGAGGAATTCCTGGAATGGCGCATGCTGGACGACGACCCGGTCGAATTGGCCGAAGGCGTTGTCTTAAAGCGCCTGCGTTCCAACCTGTTCGAATTTTCCTTCGCAGACGAGAAGGTCGTCATCGACTTGAATCTCTCGCCCGAGGAAAGCTACGAGTCGGCGTATCCATTGGGGTTTAGACGCTACTCGCCGGAATATTTCGCCGTCATCCATTCCGGCGAAGGCGACGGCTGGGACGTCAGCCGCCCCAGCATGTCGAGCATCATCACCTATCAAGGGCGGCTGTACTTGATCGATGCCGGTCCCAACCTGTCGCACATTCTGGCCGCCCTGGGCATCGGCATCGATCAGATTGACGGCATCTTCCACACGCACGCCCATGACGACCACTTCGCGGGCCTGACCACCTTGATGCGCTCGGGGCACCGCATCCGCTATTTCTCGACGCCCCTGGTGCGCAGCACGGTGGCCAAGAAACTGGCCGCCCTGCTGGACACGGAAGAAGACCGCATCCTGCACGATTATTTCAAGGTGCATGATCTGGTCTTCGACCAGTGGAACGACATCGATGGGCTTGAGGTCAAGCCGATCTTCTCGCCGCATCCGGTGGAAACCAACATCTTCATTTTCCGCTCCCTGTGGGGCGATAGCTATCGCAGCTACGCGCATTTCGCCGACATCGTCTCCTTCGACGTGCTTGCGGGAATGGTTGCCGACGACGAGACGGCGCCCGGCCTAAGTCCCGCGGATTTCGAAGCCGTCAAGCAGGCCTATCTGACGCCCGCAGACGTCAAGAAAATCGACATCGGCGGCGGTCTTATCCATGGCGCCGCCAAGGATTTCAAGGCCGACCGGTCGGGGCGCATTCTGCTGGCGCACCGCTCGGGCGATCTGACGCCCGAAGAAAAGGAGATCGGCTCCAGCGCCGCTTTCGGCACGTCGGACGTGCTGATCGAAGGTCAGTCGGAAGGGTTGCGCCGCTTCGCCTATTCGCTGATGGAAAAGCATTTGGAAGGCGTTCCCGTCCATCATCTGAGAACGCTGCTGAACCACCCTGTAACCGATTTCAATCCCGGCGCCATCTTCCTCAAGGAAGGTGACATGCCCGACGACATCATCCTGGTGCTTTCTGGAACGGTCGAAAAAATCCGCACCAAGGACGATGTGTACGCCTTGCTATCGGCGGGTGCGCTGATCGGCGGCATGGCGGCCCTGACCAAGCGGCCGTCGCAGCACACTTACCGCGCGGTTTCCTTCGTGCAGGCGCTGCGCTTTCCCTTGGGTCTTTACGTCAGCGTGGTGCGCCACAACAAGCTGCTGGACAAGATGCAGGGCACGTTCGACCTGCGCAGCTTTCTGGAATCGACAAGCCTGTTCGGCGAGGGCATTCCCGCCGTCGTCATGAACCGCATGATCGAAGAGTCGAAGATCCACCATTTCAAGTCTGGCGAGATCATTCCCAGCGAGGACATGGATGTCTTGAACCTGATCCGCAAGGGACGCGTCGAACGTTCGGCGGGCGGCGAGGTCATCGAGATGCTGGAGCGGCGCTCGCACTTTGGCGAGGAAGAGGCCATCTTCAAGGCCCCAGGGCAATTCCGCTTGAAGGCGGTCGAGGAAACGCAAGTCGTGCAGTTCCCCGGCGATTTGCTGGCCGATGTGCCGATCGTGCGCTGGAAACTGTTCGAGGGTTGGCAAAGGCGGGCCAAGCAGGCGGCGCACCAGTTAAGCCACAAGGGCAGCTTCATCAATTGGCGCGACACTTTCTCGGTGCGCATCGCCCACATGGACATGCATCACAAACGCCTGATCTCGATTGGCAACGCAGTGCTTGAGAATCTGCGCACCGACGGGCGGGGCGCCGCCCTCATCAAAGCCGCCGAGGCGCTGGCCGATTACGTCGATTACCACTTTCAGGCAGAAGAAGATCTGATGGCGCTGTATGATTATCCGGGCATTGCCGAGCACAAGATCCGCCATCAAGATCTACGCCAGCAAGTGTCGCGCCTGACCAAGGAAATTCAGTCAGGCGCGCGGCCCAGCGAAAAGGATTTCAAACACCTGTTTGAATCTTGGATCATCCATCATGTCCTGGGCGAGGACAAAGCCTATGGCGCCTTCCTGAATTCCAAGGGCATTTACTAGCTCTTGCCCGCCAGAATATCGGTCAGGGTTTTTCCCAACAGCTTGAATTCGGCGCGTCTGCCCGAGGTGCGCCGCCAAGCCAGACCGATCTCCCTGGCCGTCTCCTTGCCGCTTAAGGGGCGGATGGCCAATTGCGACGATCCGATCAGGTGCGATTCCTTGGCCATGTCGGGAACCAAGGTCAGGCCCAAACCGCTGGCGGTCATCTCGACCAGCGTGTGCAGGCTGGTTCCCTGAAAGCGGTTGGCGCGCATGCGTCCCGGCAATTTGCAGGCGGCCAGGGCGTGCTCGCGCAGGCAATGGCCGTCTTCCAGCAGCAGCAGCTCGTCGGCGGGGATGTCTTCAGGCGACACGGATTTCTTGGCCGCCAGCGGGTGGCTGGCTGGGCAGACCAGCCAGAAGGGATCACGCCCGATCATCATGGTTTCAGCCCCCGGCGTGTCCATGGGAAAGGCCAAAATCAGCACGTCCAACTCGCCGGACGCCAGTTGATCCAGCAGATGCGCCGTCTGGTCTTCGCGCAAGAACAGCTTCAAATCGGGAAAGCGGTCGCGAATTTGGGGAAGAACGCGGGGCAACAAATAGGGGCCGATGGTGGGAATGATCCCCAAGCGCAGATCGCTGCACAGCGGTTTGGCTCCGGCCTTGGCCGCCTCGACCAGCCCCTCGGCCTCTTCCAGGGTGCGCCTGGCCCGTTTGGCGATCTCGAGTCCGACCGGCGTTGTGACCACGCGCCGCTTGGTTCGTTCCAGCAGGCGCACGCCCAGTCCCTCTTCAAGTTCCTGGATGCCCGAAGACAGGGTTGATTGCGTGACGTTGCAGGCCTGGGCGGCGCGACCGAAATGGCGACATTCCACCAGTTCGACCAGATAACGCAATTGGCGCAGGGTAGGCAGGTTTATCATCGAACACCTCGATTAATAAATTCATATAAACCAATTGGAACGATTTTAGTCAAGGGCGTATCTTGATGCTGTCAGACCAGCCGCAACCGGCATGGCCTAAGCAACGTCCTTAAATCGAGGAGAGAACCATGGCACAGCTCAAAGGCTCAAAGACGGAAGCCAATCTCAAGGCGGCCTTTGCGGGCGAATCGCAGGCCAATCGTCGATATCTCTATTTCGCGCAGAAAGCCGACATCGAAGGCTACAATGATGCGGCGGCGGTGTTCCGTTCGACGGCGGAGGGCGAGACCGGGCATGCGCACGGCCATCTCGAATTCATGGAAGCGGTGGGCGATCCGGCCACCGGCCTGCCCATCGGGCCGACGTCGGACAATCTGAAGGCGGCGATTGCCGGTGAAACCCACGAATATACCGACATGTATCCGGGCATGGCCAAACAGGCCCGCGAGGAAGGGTTCGACGAAATCGCCGACTGGTTCGAAACGCTGGCCAAGGCGGAAAAATCGCATGCCGGACGTTTCCAGCGTTCGCTGACCGAACTGGGCTGAGAGGACCTTGAAAGGCCGGGAAGCAAGTCTTCCCGGCCTCTCCTTCAACGCATACGGAAAGAGGAAGCCACATGTCCGAAGGCAGCTTGCAACGGCCGTTTCGAAAGCCGATTCCCTGGCGGGACGCCGATTTCACCGATCCCGTGAAACTGGACCTTGAATTGCGCCGCCAGTTCGACATCTGCCACGGTTGCAGGCGTTGCTTCAATCTGTGCGAGAGCTTCCCCAAGCTGTTCGACCTGATAGATGCCGCGAAAACCGGCGAGCTGGACAGTGTGGACAGCCAAGATTTCAAGCCAGTCGTCGATGCCTGCACCCTGTGCGACATGTGCTTCATGACCAAATGCCCCTATGTGCCGCCGCACGAATTCGACATCGACATACCGCATTTGATGTTGCGCTATCGGGTGGCTCAGGCCAAGGCGGGCGAGATCGGATTTGCGCATCGCCAGCTGACCGAGACCGACCGCAACGGCAAGCTGAACAGCGGCGCCTTGTCGGGCGTGGTGAACTGGGCCTCGTCATGCAAGAACCATGTGACGCGTCCTGCGATGCAAGCAGCGCTTGGCGTCGACAAAAAGGCGGATCTGCCGAAATTCACCAACAGAACGCTGGTCAGGCAAGCCGCCGAGGAGCCGCTTCAGGTCAATCGCGACGCCCCGGCCTTTGGCCGCAAGGCGGTGATCTACGCCACCTGTTTCGCCAATTACAATCAGCCCGAGATCGGTCTGGCGGCCAGGCAGGTGCTGGCCGTCAACGGCGTCGAGACCAAGGTCGTCTACCCTGAATGCTGCGGCATGCCGCAACTGGAAACCGGACAGATCGAGCGCGTGGCTGAAAAGGCCAAGCGCGTCGCCGCAGAGATGGGCCAATATATCGACCAGGGCTGGGATATCGTGGCGTTGGTGCCGTCATGCGCGCTGATGCTGAAATTCGAATGGCCCCTCATCGTGCCTGGCGACCCTGCGGTCGAGAAACTGGCGGCCTCCACCTTCGACATTCCGCAATATGTGATGGCGATTGCCCGCAAGGAAGGCATGGCGCCCGGGCTGAAGCCGGTTGTTGGCGGCGTTACGGTGCATATCGCCTGTCACGCCAGGGCGCAGAATATGGGCCGCAAGGCCGAAGAGATGTTGAAGCTGATCCCCGAAACCGACGTGTCGGTCATCGAGCGTTGCTCGGGCCATGGCGGTGCCTGGGGCATCATGAAAGGCAATTTCGACGTGGCGCTCAAGGTCGGCAAGCCGGTGGCCAAGCAGGCCAAGGAAAAGGGCAACGGCATCGTCGTTTCGGAATGTCCCCTGGCCAGATCGCACATTCTTCAGGGGATCGAGCAAGAAGGCGGCGAAACGGGGGCGATCTTGAACTTCACGCATCCGATTCAAATTCTGGCGCATGCTTATGGAATGCAGGGAGGAAAGTAAGATGGCGAAAAAGCAGATCACAGCCGCCGACATCTTGCCGCTCGAGGCCTATGGAAGCCAGCGCAAGCAGCACAGAGCGAGCATGGTCGACATGAAGAAGAGCCGCCGCCTAGCCGTAGGTCCGCACGCTACCTTCCATTTCGAGAATTTCGACACCATGCTCTATCAGGTCCATGAAATGCTGTGGACCGAGAAGGGCGGGGCGGAACAGTTGAAGGACGAGCTTGCAGCCTATAATCCTCTGGTGCCCAATGGCGCCGAACTGGTGGCGACCTTCATGCTGGAATACGAGGATCCGGACAGGCGGGCGCAGGCCCTGTTGGGGCTGGGCGGCATCGAAGAGACGATCTCGCTGCAAATCGCCGAGCAGCGCATCGCGGCCAGTTGGGAACAAGAGGTGGAGCGCACGACGCCGGATGGCAAAACGTCGTCCATCCATTTTCTGCATTTTTCCATGTCGCCGGAAGCCCGTCGCCTGTTCAAGACGCCGGGCGCCAAGGCGGTTCTGGCGGTCGAGCACCCGAACTACGCCCATATGGCGGTGATTCCCGAACATGTGCGGGCGGCGCTGGCGGGCGATCTTGAATGAAAAAGGGCCGGGAAAACCCGGCCCTTCCTCAATTCTTGAAGCCTTCAATCAGCCCAAAAGTTGGTTCCACCAACCCTTGCGCTTGGGTTTGGCGTCGCCTTCAGGCTCGATCGTCACGGGCGGCAGAGCCTCCTCGATCACCGCTGGCGGCGGCGGGGTCTGGCGAACCACCGGCATGATCGGCTCGTCGCGCACAACCGGCAGGGCGGCTGGTTCGAACGCAGCGCCTTCGGTTGGCTGAGCATTCGGCTCGGCGGCCATCGCTTCGCCATTCTCGCCGCCTTCACGGCCGCGCCTGCGTCGACCGCCTCTGCGGCCGCGCCTGCGCTTCTTGCGGGCGCCATCGTCGTCGCCTGCCGGGTCAGACGAGGCTTCGGTCTCTTCGCCCTCGCCGCCCTCTTCCTCGCCGTCGGCCCCTTCCTGGGCCTGGGCGTCGGCAGCCGGGCGATTTTCGCCGGTGCGCTCGCCATGGCGCGGCTTGCGCCTGCGCCGCTTGCGTCCCCGCTTGTCCGATCCCTCGCCCTCAGAAGCCTGACGCTCGGGCGTCTCTTCGGCTTCCTCTTCGACGTCGGGCTCGTCCTCTTCCTCGATCTCGGGATCGTCCTCGATCACGATGGGAGCATGGGTTTCCGAGGAAACGGGACGGGCGACGCCCTCTTCTTCCTTGGGCTTTTCCTTGGTGCGCTCGATGCGGTATTGCGGCGAGATCAGGCTTTCATCGCCCGTTACCATCACCCTAAAACCGTGTCTGGCCTCGATATCTGTCAGCGCCTGGCGCTTCTGGTTCAGGATGTACAGCGCCACCAAGACCGGCACAAATACCGTGATCTCGGCCGAACGGCGCTTGGCGCCCTCCTCCTCGATGGCGCGCAGCACATGCACGGCGGTCGATTCCGTCGAACGCACATGACCGGCGCCTCCACATTGCGGACAGGGCAGGAAGCTGGTCTCCATCAGGCTGGGACGCAGGCGCTGGCGCGACATTTCCAGCAGACCGAAGGGGCTGATGCGCCCGATCTGAATGCGCGCCCGATCGCCGCGCAGCGCATCTTTCAAACGCCGTTCGACATTCTGGTTGTTGCGCCGCTCTTCCATGTCGATGAAGTCGATGACGATCAGGCCGGCCAGATCGCGCAGGCGCAATTGGCGGGCGATCTCGTCGGCGGCTTCCAGATTGGTCTTGTAGGCGGTCTCTTCGATATGGCGTTCGCGGGTGGCGCGGCCAGAATTGACGTCGATCGAGACCAGGGCTTCGGTGGGATTGATGACGATATAGCCGCCGCTGCGCAGCTGCGCGGTGGCGCTGTGCATGGCGTCCAACTGGTTTTCCACCTGGAAACGCTGGAACAAGGGCATCGCCGGGTCTTTGTAGGGCTGGACCTTCTTGGCATGGCTGGGCGTCAGCATGCGCATGAAATCCTTGGCCATGCGGTAGCCTTCGTCGCCATCGACCAGAACTTCGTCGATGTCCCTGGCGTACAAGTCGCGGATCGAGCGCTTGATCAGGTTGGCTTCTTCATAGATCAGCGCGGGCGCCGTCGATTTCAGGGTCAGCTCCCGGATCGAATCCCAGGTGCGCAACAAATACTCGTAATCGCGCTTCAGCTCGGCCTTCGAACGCTCGGACCCAGCCGTGCGCACGATGACCGCCATGCCTTCCGGGATTTCCATGTCGGTCACGATCTTCTTCAATCGCTTCCTGTCGGCCATGTTGGTGATCTTGCGCGAAACGCCGCCGCCCCTAGGCGAGTTGGGCATCAGCACGCAATAGCGGCCCGCCAGCGACAGATAGGTGGTCAGCGCCGCACCCTTGCCGCCGCGCTCTTCCTTGACCACCTGGATCAGCATGATCTGGCGGCGCTTGATCACTTCTTGAATCTTGTATTGGCGGGTCAGGCGCTGGCGGCGTCGGCGCTCGGCCTCTTCCACGCCGTCCTCGCCGCTCAAGGTATCGAGCGATTCCTCGCTCTCGCCGTCATGGTTGGACTCGTGCGCCTCGGCCTGCTGAAGCGCTATCAGCTTCTCGCGGTCGGCGACCGGGATTTGGTAATAGTCGGGATGGATTTCCCCGAAGGCCAGGAAGCCATGGCGGTTGCCGCCATATTCGACAAAGGCCGCCTGCAGCGACGGCTCTACGCGAACCACCTTGGCGAGATAGATATTGCCCTTGATCTGCTTCTTGGTTGACGTCTCGACGTCGAACTCTTCAAGTCTGGTTCCATTCACCACCACCACCCGGGTCTCCTCGGGATGCGTGGCATCGATCAGCATGCGTTTTGCCATTAAAAGGGAATCTCCAATAGTCCGGCAGGCAGGCGTTGACGCCCGCGCGCACGGCGGTTGTTCTGGTTTGGCCCCGGCGCGCGCCCAAAGCTCCGCCGATCCGCGTCATGTCGCTGGATGGCAAGTTTGTTGGGAAGGGCGGCAATTGAGGCCTCGAAAAATCAATGATGTCACACGCTCTACCCTTAAGTTTTGCGCAAGACCGGAATTCACGTTGCAGATCCGGGCCTGGGCCGGGGCGGCACGCCTGCGGCTTTGGACGTATCCAAAGCGGGGGCAGCCCCACTTTCGGGCAGTAACGGGAGGTAACATATCGTTCTTGCCCGCAAACGGCAACTTTCTTTTATTTGAGCGGGGATCGGGGTTGTGGGAAGGGGTTGGGCGGGGGTATATCTGCGCCCAAGGTAGGTTTGGCAGGCATGAGTCGTAAGCGTTTCCGTTTTCAGTCCTTTCTGACGGGCTTTCTGGCCGGGTTGGTTCTGACGCTAAAGGTCGGCGCCGCCCTGGCGGGTCCGGCGGCCTTGGGATTCCGGGCGGGCGAACATGGGGATACGACCAGGATCGTTCTCGATCTGAGCGAGGAGGCGCCCTATCAGGTCCGCCAACTGACGGGTCCCGACCGCATCGCCATCGACTTCCCTGGACTGGAATGGCGGATGAAGTCGGCCCTGCCCAGCAGGGGCGTTGGATTGGCCAAGATGGTGCGAGCCGAGGGCGTGAGCACCTTGGTCATCGAGCTGGCGCGCCCTGCCAAGCCTGCAAAAGTATTCTATCTGGCCCCCGGGGGCGGCAATTCCTGGCGTTTCGTGATGGACTTGGTCCCCGCCAAGCCGGGCGAGCGCGAGAAAACCGCCCTGGCCAAGCCGGCGGCCCAGCCGCCCGCCGCCGCCAAGCCGCCTGCGCCTGCGCGTCCGGGCAAGCAACCCGCCACCGCCAAAGCGCCCCCTCCGGCGGCCGAGCCTGCGCCCGCTCCGGTCAAGCCCAAGCCGGTGATCGTGATCGATCCCGGTCATGGCGGCGTCGATCCCGGCGCGGTCGGCGCATCCGGCGTCTATGAAAAGAACATCGTGCTGGCGATGGCGCGCGAATTGAAAGAGCAGCTTGACGCCACGGGCCGCTTCAAGGTGGTGCTGACCCGCGACCGCGACGTTTTCTTGAAGCTGCGCGACCGCGTGGCCAAGGCCAGGGCGGCGGGTGGGGACCTGTTTCTTTCGCTGCATGCCGACTCGCATCCCAATCTTCAACTGTCTGGCCTGTCGGTCTACACGCTTTCCGAAAAGGCGTCTGACGCCGAGGCCGAGCAATTGGCCGAAAGCGAAAACAAGGCCGACTTGATCGCTGGCATCGATCTGTCGAACGAAGCGCCGGAAGTCGCCAACATCCTGATCGATCTGGCCCAGCGCGAAACCATGAACCTGTCGGCCAATTTCGCGGGCAAGGCGGTGGGCGGGCTGGGGCGCGAGGTCAAGCTGCTGTCGAACACGCATCGCTTCGCGGGTTTCGCGGTCTTGAAGGCGCCCGACGTGCCTTCGGTGCTGGTCGAACTTGGCTATCTGTCCAATCCGAAGGAAGAACAGCTTTTGAAGACCGAAGCCTATCGCGGCAAGCTGGCCAAGGCCTTGGCGCATGCCGCCACGGAATATTTTGACAATCTGCGCAAGGCGGCCAGCCCGTGACCAGATTGTTGCGCTTTTTCGGCATTCTTCTTTTGTTGGCGCTGCTGGGCGGACTGGCGGCGGCGGCGGGCGGCTTGGCCCTGTTCTACCATTATGGCCGGGGACTGCCCGACTTCTCGCAGTTGGCCAATTACCAACCTCCGATCTCGACGCGCATCCATGCGGGTGATGGGCGGCTGCTGACCGAATTCGCCATCGAGAAGCGGGCCTTCGTGCCCATCAACGCCATTCCCAAGCGGGTGATCGACGCTTTTCTGTCCGCCGAGGATAAATCCTTTTACACCCACACGGGCGTCGATCCCTTGGGCATCCTGCGCGCCGTGGTGACGAATCTGAAAAATATGGGCGGCTCGCGCAGGCCCGTGGGCGCGTCCACCATCACCCAGCAGGTGGCCAAGAATTTTCTTCT
Source organism: Alphaproteobacteria bacterium (assembly GCA_015231795.1). Lineage (NCBI taxonomy): Bacteria > Pseudomonadati > Pseudomonadota > Alphaproteobacteria > Alphaproteobacteria bacterium. The sequence continues at coordinate 57,711 of JADGAX010000009.1, forward strand.
GACCAACGAAGTGTCCATCGAGCGCAAGGTCAAGGAGATGATCCTGGCCTTCCGTCTCGAGCGGGCCTTTACGAAGGACCATATCCTCGAGCTTTACCTGAACGAAATCTATCTGGGCATTGGCGCTTACGGCGTCGCTGCGGCTACGACGCACTATTTTGACAAGTCGCTCGATGAATTGTCGATTGCCGAAGCGGCTTTCCTGGCCGCCCTGCCCAAGGCCCCCAACAACTATCATCCGCAGCGTTTTCCCGAAGCGGCCAAGTCGCGGCGCGATTGGGTTCTGGAACGCATGGCCGAGGATGGGGTGATCAGCCAGGCGGAAGCCGACGCCGCCAAGGCCGAGCCTTTGTTCATGCGCCCCAGGCCTGACAGCATCTATGTGCGCGGTGCCGATTGGTTCGCCGAAGAGGTGCGCCGTCGTCTGGCCAAAAGTTACGGCGAGGAAACGCTTTACAAGGGCGGCCTTTCGGTGCGCACCAGCCTGGACCCGCGCTTGCAGGAACTTGCCGACCGCGTGCTGCGCCAGGGATTGCTGGCCTATGATCGCCGCCATGGATGGCGCGGCCCCATCGGCCGGGTCGAACTGAGCGCGGATTGGACGACCCAACTGGCGCAGGTTCAGCCGCCGGGCGGCATCGATCCTTGGGAAACGGCGCTGGTCCTGGCGGTGGGTGAGAATTTCGCCGATATCGGTCTGATCGACGGCAGCCGGGGCCGCATTCCCTGGACTGAACTGTCCTGGGCGCGCCCCACGCTGGAAGAACAAGAAGTGGGGCCTTCGCCCAAGCGGGCTTCTGATGTCGTAAAGCCCGGCGATGTGGTGGCGGTTCAGCCGGTGAAGGCGAATTCCGAGGGCGTGGCCTATCCCGCCCACAGCTACGCGCTTCGCCAGCCGCCCAAGATCGAAGGCGCTTTGGTGGCGATGGATCCGCATACGGGACGCGTATTGGCCCTGTCCGGCGGATTCTCCTATGCGCGCAGCCAGTTCAACCGGGCGACCCAGGCCATGCGTCAGCCCGGCTCGGCCTTCAAGCCCTTCATCTATCTTGCCGCCCTCGATGCGGGCTACACGCCCTCGTCGCTGATCTTGGACGCGCCTTTCGTGATGGAACAGGGACCGGGCCTGCCGAAATGGAAGCCGCAGAATTACAGCGGCGAATTCTACGGCCCATCGACCATGCGCCTTGGCATCGAGAAATCGCGCAATCTGATGACCGTGCGCCTGGCCCAGGCCATCGGCATGGACAAGGTGGCCGATTACGCTCAGCGATTCAACATTACGCCGAATCTGCAGCCGGTGCTGTCGATGGCGCTGGGGGCGGGCGAGACGACGGTTCTCAACCTGACCAGCGCCTATTCGATGATCGTCAATGGCGGGCGCAAGGTAACGCCTTCGCTGATCGACCGCGTGCAGGACCGCAACGGCAAGACCGTGTACCGTCACGACATGCGCCCTTGCCCGACCTGCACGGCCGCCTTCTGGACCAACCAGTCGCCCCCGGTGGTGCCGGATACGCGCGAATACGTCACCGATCCCTTAAGCGCCTATCAGATGACCTCGATGCTGCAAGGCGTGGTCGAGCGCGGCACCGGCGCCATCATCGCCAGCGTCGGCAAGCCGCTGGCGGGCAAGACCGGCACCTCCAACGACTTTCGCGACGCCTGGTTCGTGGGCTTCTCGCCCGATTTCGTGGTCGGCGTCTTCACCGGCTTCGACGATCCCCTGACGCTGGGCAAGAAGGAAACCGGTTCGGCGGTGGCGGCCCCCATCTTTCGCGATTTCATGAAGGAAGCGCTGGCCGACAAGCCCGCAACGCCCTTTCGCATTCCGCCGGGCATTCGCCTAGTGCGGGTCGATCAGCAGATGGGCCGCCCGGCCGGACCCAACGACAAGAACGCCATCCTTGAAGCCTACAAGCCCGATCAAATGCCGGGCGACGGCGGCGTGCTTGAAGGCTTTGGCGGCATGCAAGACGACAATGGCGTGACTCCCCAGGGCGGGCCTTCCGCGCCGTCGGCGGGCGGGTTGTATTAAGACATGGTTTGCGTTAAAGAGCTTGGCCGGAACGTGAAGGAAGACAGGAAATGAAAGCCGAAACCGAGGCCTTGGCCCAAAAGATCCAGCAGTCGATGGCGCTGCTGAGGAGGCATCTTTGACTGGGATCAGGCCGTTCGCCGTCTGGAAGAGCTGAACGCTTCCGCCGAAAATCCCGAACTTTGGAACAATCCCGCCAAGGCGCAGAAAATCCTGCGCGAGCGCACGCGCCTTGAAACCTCGATCAACGCCTGCCTGTCCATCGAACGCGATCTGGCCGATCAGTTGGGCATGATCGAACTGGCCGAAGCCGAGAACGATTCGGCCATGGTGGCCGATGCCGAGGCGCAATTGGCCGCTTTGGCCGAGATGGCCCGCCAGAAGGAGCTGGAAGCCCTGCTGTCCGGCGAGGCCGACGGCAACGACTGCTATCTGGAAGTCCATGCCGGAGCGGGCGGCACCGAGGCTCAGGACTGGGCGGAAATCCTGGCCCGCATGTATACGCGCTGGGCCGAGAAGCACGGCTACAAAGCGGAATGGATCGAGGAAAGCCAGGGCGAGGAAGCGGGCTTGAAATCGGCGACCATTCAGATATCGGGTCCCAATGCCTATGGCTGGCTGAAGACGGAATCGGGCGTTCACCGTTTGGTGCGCATCAGCCCCTTCGATTCCAATGCAAGGCGGCACACCAGCTTTTCCTCGATCTGGGTCTATCCCGTCATCGACGACACGATCGAGGTCGATATTCAGGAAAAGGATTGCCGCATCGACACCTACCGCGCCTCGGGCGCGGGCGGCCAGCACGTCAACAAAACCGATTCCGCGATCCGCATCACCCATATGCCGACCGGCATCGTGGTCAGTTGTCAGGTCGATCGCTCGCAGCACCGCAACCGGGCCATGGCCTGGGACATGCTGCGCGCCCGCATCTACGAGCAGGAACTGCAAAAGCGCGAAGCGGCGGCGCAAGCCGAGGCCGACGCCAAAAGCGACATCGGCTGGGGGCACCAAATCCGCTCCTATGTGTTGCAGCCCTACCAGATGGTCAAGGACCTGCGCACCAACGTCGAGACCAGCGACACGGCGGGCGTGCTGGATGGCGATCTGGATCGCTTCATGGCGGCCTCGCTGGCCAGCCGCCTGGGCAGTGGCAACGACGCATGATGGCCCCGCTCGGCCACCGTGTTTTCGGTTCCGGGCGCAAGACGGCGATCTTCTTGCATGAATGGCTGGGTCATCACGACAACTGGCTGCCCGTCCTGCCCTATCTGTCCAAGGACAAGGCGCGTTGGGTGCTGGCCGATCTGCGCGGCTATGGTTGGTCGCGCCGCATCAAGGGCGATTTCAGCCTGGACGAAGCCGCCAGCGACGTGCTGGCCCTGGCCGATCATCTAAAGGCGGGCCGGTTCCATCTGGTCGGCCATTCCATGGGCGGATTGGTGGCGCAGGCGGTGGCCGTCGCAGCACCCCGACGCATCGCCTCGCTGTCTCTGGTTTGCCCCGTTCCCGCCAGCGGCTTTGCTGCCGACAAGGCGGCGCTGGCGCGCATGCAAAAGGTTCTGACAAACGACAAGGCGTTGCGCGACGCCATCCATGCGCGCACGGGCAATCGTTTGGGCGAAGGATGGATCGCCAGGAAATCGGCCATCGCCCGTCAGGCGGGAACCAGGGCTGCGCAGAAGGGCTATCTTGAGATGTTCACCGGCTCGGACATTTCGGGTCTTGTGAAAGGCCAAGACATGCCGGTGCGCCTGATCGCGGGCAAGCATGATCTGCCCTTTTACGGCATGGCGGCGCAGAAAAAGCGCTTTTCCAAATGGTATCCCAATCTCGATTTCGTCGAGATACTGGAAGCCGGGCATTATCCGATGCTGGAAACGCCCGCCCGGCTGGCGGGCCTGATCGAAGATTGGGTCAGCCTTCCCAGCCGCAGGCCCTAAGCGCTGCTTGCATATGATCGGGGGCGGGCGCTTCCACTTCCACCGGCGGCGCTTCCGACTTGAAGGGAATCACCACCTTTCTGGCATGCAGATGCAAGGGCAGCGACGGCTTGGGGACAAGCCCGTAAATCGGATCGCCCAGAACCGGGCAGCCCAGATGCTGGGCATGGATGCGGATTTGGTGCGTGCGCCCGGTGCGAGGCTTGAATTCGATCCAGCTGATCGGACCAACGCCTTCAATCTCGCCCTTGCCCAGCAGGCGCCAATCGGACACGGCCTGTTGGCCGTGCTTTTCGTCGACCACCATCTTCCAGCCCTGTTTGGGCGTTTGCTTGGCCAGCGGGGCGTCGACGGTGCCGGAGTCTGCGGGCGGCGCACCCTGCACGATGGCCCAATAGGTTTTGCCGATTCGGCCCTGCTGGAACAGCTTGCCCAGTTTGGCCAGCGTCTTCCTGTGCCTGCCCAGGATCAGGCAACCCGACGTGTCGCGGTCAAGCCGGTGCGCCAGTGCTGGCGGCCTGGGCAGGCCGAAGGTCAGCAGGGGGAAGAAGTGCTCGATGCAAACGCCGCCCCCGGGTCCCGGATGAACGGGCAGACCGGCTGGCTTGTTCAGCACGATGAAGCTGGTGTCGCGGTACAGGACGCGGGCAAGGATGTCGTCGCTCATGATGATCCATGATATATCATGAGAAGCATGGAGGGAGGCAAGCCATGGCGTGTGTCTATGTCGCGAAAAGCAAAAGTCTTTGCGAATGGGGGGGCGATGTCGGGCTGACCCAGCATCTTTACAAGCTGGGCGTGTTCGAGGGCGAAGCCGAAGAGATCGCCGCCGCCCTGAATGGCGATAAACTGTGCGGGCGCGACGATTGGGTGCTTTTGAAAAGCGAAAGCCCGGAAGACCTGCCCGACGAAGCGGCCTTGATCGAACGCTTGGCCCGCAAGGAAAAGCTGGTCGATCCCAAGATATATCCGGGCATTCGCGGCGCCGTCGGCATTTTCAAGATCAAGATCGCCAATGTCGAGAACAGCATTCTGGTCAAGGAAGCGCTGGAAGGCAGGCCCACCAAGATCAAAAAGGCCAAACCGGCCGAGATCGGGGCCTATCTTATTTCTAATGCTCTGAGATAGTTTGGCGTTCGGCAGCCACAAAACTATAGACCACCGGCAGCACGAACAGCGTGAACAAGGTGCCGATGCTCATGCCCGCCACGATGACGATGGCGATAGACAGTCGGCTGGCCGCTCCCGCGCCGCTGGCGATCAGCAGGGGCGTCAATCCCACCACCATCGCCGCCGTGGTCATCAGAATGGGGCGCAGGCGCAACTGCGCCGCCGCCTGAACGGCCTCGATGCGGCTCATCCCCGCTTGCTGTTTTTCCTTGGCCACTTCGCAGATCAGAATGCCGTGCTTGCTGATCAGTCCGATCAGCGTGACCAGACCTACCTGCGTGTAGATGTTCATGCTGGTGACGCCGAGAGCCAGGGGAATCAAGGCCCCGCAGATCGACAGGGGAACGCTGACCAGAATCACCAAAGGATCGCGGAAACTTTCGAACTGAGCGGCCAACACCAGGAAGATCACGATCAGCGCAAAGAAGAAGGTGAACATCAACGCGTTGCCTTCCTGATAATATTGACGCGACTGCCCGGCATAATCGACGCTCATCCCTTTGGGCAGAACCTCGTTGGCGGCTTGGCCCAGGAAGGCCAGCGCCGTGCCCAGCGAAACGCCCGGCATGGGGAAGGCTTGCAGCGTCACGGAATTCAATTGGTTGAACTGCGACAAGGCCACCGGGCGCACTTCATGCGACAGTTTCACCAAGCTGGACAGCGGGATGGCCGCTCCGCCCGCCGTTTTCACATGGATGCGGCCCTGCGCCTGCGGGTCGGTTCTAAAGTCGCGCGACACTTGCGGTATCACCTGATAGCTGCGCCCGTCCATGTTGATCAGGTTGACATAGTTGCCGCCGGTCATGGTGGCGAAAGCCTCGCCGATCGCCTGCATGGTGACGCCGTAGGCGCCCGCCTTGTCGCGATCGATTTCGACCACGGTTTGCGGGCTTTGCACCTTCAAGTCCAGATCGACATAGGCGAACATGCCGCTTTGACGGGCCTTGCCCAGCAGGCCTTGCGACACTTCCGACAAAACGCGCCAATTGGCGGTCGAGGTGATCACGAACTGGACTGGCAACCCGTCCGATCCCGGAAGCGGGGGCAAGCCGAAAGCCGATCCTTGGATGCCTGAAATGCCGTCGATGCCCGCCTGGATCACCGGCACCAATTCCTTCTGGCCCCGTTTGCGCTCGTCCCAGGGCTTCAAGATGGTGGCGGCGAAACCGCCCGCGCGCGTCGGAAAGCCGTTGATGGTAAAGACGCTGCCTGCCTCCTCGGGCGAGGCCAGCACCTTGTCCAGTTGCTTGCTGAAGGTTTCCATATAGTCCAGGTTGGCGCTGGGCGGACCCTGATAGGCCACCATCACGGCGCCCTTGTCCTCTTCCGGCGCCAGTTCGGTCGGCACGGCTTGGTAAAGCGGCCATAGGCTGATAAGAATCAGCATGGCGAAAATGACGGTGACCGGCCTGTCCTTCATCGATCCGGCAAGCAGGCGTCCATAAAGAGCCTGCACGCGAGCGAACAGGGCGTCGATGCGCGCCGCCAAGCCCTGGGCGTTGGTTTCGTGAGCCAGAATTTTCGAGCACATCATGGGCGAAAGCGTCAAGGCCACGACGCCGGAAACGATCACACTGCCCGCCAGCGTGAAGGCGAATTCCTTGAAAAGCGCGCCGGTCAACCCGCCCATGAAGGCGATAGGCGCGTAAACGGCGGCCAGGGTCAGGGTCATGGCGATGACGGGGCCTGAAATCTCTCTTGTCCCCTTCAAGGCGGCTTCGAAGGGGCTTAGTCCTTCCTCGATGTGGCGATGCACATTCTCGACCACCACGATGGCGTCATCGACCACCAGACCGATGGCCAGCACCATGGCCAGCAGGGTCAACAGATTGATCGAATAGCCCATCGACAGCATGAAAAGGGCGGCGCCGATCAGCGACAAGGGAACGGTGACCACAGGGATCATTACGGCGCGCACCGACCCCATGAACAAGAAGATGACGCCGATCACGATCAACGTTGCCTCGATCAGCGTTTTCACCACTTCCCAGATCGCCGAGCGGATGAAGACGGTGCTGTCATAGGCGATCTCAAGACCCATGCCTTCCGGCAGTTCCTTGGCGATGCTGGGCAAAACCTCGCGCACGCCTGAAATGGCGTCCAGCGGGTTCGATCCCGGCTGCAAATTGATGCCGATGAATACCGCCTTCTTGCCATTCACATAGACCGAGGCGTCTTCATATTCAGGTCCCAGTTCGACATTGGCCACGTCGCCAAGGCGCACCAGCTTGGCCCCTTCGCCGCGGATCACCAGATCGCGAAATTCCTCGGGATTTTTAAGGTCGGTCTTGGCCTGCGTGCCGATCATGTCGAAGCCGCCCTTCGAGCTTCCGGCAGCCGACAGGAAATTGTTGCTAGACAGCGCCGCCTTCACCTCGGCCGGGCTGATCTCGTATTGGGCCAGACGTTGCGGGTCCAGCCAGACGCGCATCGAGAATTTCTGGCCGCCCAGGATTTCGGGATTGGCGACGCCAGGCACCGTGGCCAGCTTGGGTTGCGCGGTGCGGCTGACGTAATCGGTGATCTGCTGGGGCGAATGCTTGTCCGACGAGAAGGCCAGATACATGGCGGCGAAGGCTTCGCCGGTCGTCTTCTTGATCACGGGATCGTTGATGCCGCGCGGCAGCACCGAGCGCACTTCGTTGACCTTGCTCATCACCTCGGTCATGGCTTCGCCGGGATCGTCGTTCAGGCGCACGAAGACCTTGACTTCGCTGACGCCCAGCGCGGAAGACGAGGTGAGATAATCGATGCCCTTCGAGGTGGCCACCGCCTTTTGAACCGGGTCGGTGACGAAACCCTGCATCAAATCGGCGTCGGCGCCGGGATAAGTGGTGGTGACGGTGATCACCGTATTGCTCATCTCGGGATATTGGCGCACCGGCAGCATGAACAGGGCGCGCAAGCCCAGCACCAGAATGAGCAGGCTGATCACGCTGGCCAGCACGGGCCTGCGGATGAAGATGGAAAACACATTCATGGCTTGGCCGCGTTCGCCTGGGCGGGCTGGGGGGCAGGCGCGAAAGGACTGCCCTCGGTGATGGAGACCAGCGTGCCGCTTTCCAGCTTCAACTGGCCCGAGGTCACGACCTTGTCGCCGGGTTTCAGGTCGCCGGTCACGGCGGCCCAGCCGTCGCGCCTTTCGCCTACCTTGATCGGCACGCGCTTGGCCGCCATCACGGCTTTGTCGCCATCGACGCTTGGCTCGACCACAAAGACGGAATCGCCCGACAGGCTGTAGGTCACGGCGGTGACCGGCACGACCAGCACGGACTTGATGTCCTGTCTTCCGATGCGCACCTGCGCGAACATGCCGGGTTTGAGGGCGCCGTCCGGATTGGGAATGCGCGCTTCCATGGCGACCATGCCCGACGAGACGTCCACTTCGGGGTCGATGGCGCTGATGACGCCTTCAAAGACGCGCCCTGCCCAAGCATCCACCTCGACCTCGACGCGCAGCCCTTGCTCAAGTCCGGCCAGATCCTTTTGTGAGACGGGAATTTCAAGACGCAGCACCGACAGGTCTTGCAGCGTGGCGACGGATTGGCCGGGCTGCAAATATTGTCCCACATCGATCTTGCGCACGCCCAGCACGCCCGCGAAGGGAGCTGTCACCGTCTTCCTGGCGATCAAGGCGGCCAGTTGAGCCATCTTGGCGTCCTTGACCTTCAATTCGGCTTGGCTTTTGTCGAGCGCCGATTGCGCCACATGCCCGGCCTGGGCCAGCGTGCGCGAGCGCGCTTCCTGCGTGGCCGCCAGTGACCGTTCGGCGCTCGCACTTGCCAGATCGGCCCGCTCGACATCGGTGTCGAGGCGCACCAGCACCTGGCCCTTGGTGACCTGATCGCCGGATTGGAACAAGATTTCCTTGACCAGCCCCGCCGTGCCCACCGTGACATCGACGCCGTTGACGGCTTTCAAAGTGCCGACGGCCTTTAATTCCTGCGTCCAGGCGTCCTCGTGCGCCATGTCGACCGAGACGGGAATCACCGGCTTGGGCATGGTGGCGAAATATTGCTTGATCATCTGATCGCGAAATTGGGCGAAGCCCAGCGTGCCGCCCAGCACCAAGGCGCTGGCCCCCAGCATGATGATCATTTTGGTGCGACGTCTCATGTCATTGGTCTTTCTGTTTTAGAAGGTCGAGGGCCGCTTGCTTGATCGAGGCGCGCGCGTCGGCGTCCAGCACGTCAAGGCCGATCAGCTGATGCAGCACCAACCCGTCGCCCATCAGGCCGATGACGCCCATCAAGGACGGGTTGGGAGATTCTTTCATCGATTGTTCCATCCATTCGCGATACTTGGCCCGCAAGGGATCGATCAGATCCGGATCGTGCGCCAGTCCGGCCAGCAGCGCCGAACCCAAGGGGTCTTTGCAACAAGGGCTGTCGGTGTCGAAAAAGGCGTGCACGGCGGCCCGCATCCAGCGATTGGGGCCAAGCGGTTCGTTTTCCAGATGGGATGCGTGCAAGGTTTCCCACTGCTCGATGACGCGGGCAACCATGGCCCGGACCAGAGCATTCTTCGAAGGATAGTGATAGAGAACGCCGCCCTTGCTGACGCCCGCCATTTTGGCCGCCGCATCCAAGGTGAGCTTGCCCACGCCCTGGTCACGCACCAGATTCATGGCGGCTTCCAGGATTTTGTCGCGGTTGGAAGGTCGGACGATGGGCGGCATTGGGCTATCCATGAGACTGTACCGGCTGGACGGTATATAGATTGACGACCTCCCAGGTCAATAGAAAAATATCGTCCGATAACAAATTTCCTAACCTAAGATGCGTCGCTTTTCGGAAAGGATATCCGCTCTGTTCGACCCGGCTTTGATAGATCTCCCCAAGGGGACCCGCGTGGCGGTGGCCATGTCGGGCGGGGTCGATTCCTCGGTGACGGCGGCCCTGCTGAAGGAAAGTGGGCTGGATGTCGTGGGCGTCACCATGCGCCTTTTGGGCGGGCTGCTTCCGTCCGCCAGCGGCTGCTGTGGCGGCCCGGATATGCGAGACGCCAAGCGGGTGGCGGATTTTCTGAAAATTCCCCATCATGTGCTTGATTTCGAACAAGAGTTCGAGGACGAGGTGGTGCGCCCCTTTGCGGCGGCCTATGCCATGGGCGAAACGCCCAGCCCCTGCATCGAATGCAATCGCAGCCTCAAATTCCGCCATTTGCTGCAAACGGCCAGCGAGTTGGGCGCCCAGGCGCTGGCGACCGGCCATTACGCAAGGCGGCTAAAGGGGGCGCATGGGCCGGAACTGCATATGGGGGCGGACCCAACCCGCGATCAAAGCTATTTTCTGTTCGCCCTGTCGCCCCAAAACCTTGACCGGCTGCGCTTTCCCCTGGGGGCCATCAGCAAGTCGGAGGTGCGGGCCTATGCGGCGCGTCTTGGCCTGCCGGTGGCTTCCAAGCCCGATAGCCAGGATATCTGTTTCGTTGCCGAAAACGGCTATGCGGAGCTGGTGGGTCGTTATCAGCCGCAGTCGCTGACGCCGGGCGAAATCGTGGATGAGCAAGGCTGCGTTCTTGGCCGACATAAGGGGCTGGCCCATTACACGGTGGGCCAGCGCCGGGGCCTGGGCCTGGGCGGCGGCCCGCCGCTGTATGTGTTGGCGCTGGATGCCGGGACTGGGCGGCTGGTGGTCGGCCCAAAAGGCTCGCTGGGGCGGCGCAACATCATCCTGCGCGATCTTTACTGGCTGGCGACCGAGCGGGCCGAGGCCAGTCTACAGGCGGCCTTTCGCATCCGTTCCACCCGCCTGCCGGTGCAAGGAACCCTGTCGCGCGGGCCAAATGCGGCCGCCCGAGTGGTTTTGGACGAACCCGAAGAAGGGGTCGCCCCAGGCCAGGCTTGCGTCGTCTATCTGGGCAGCCGGGTGCTGGGCGGCGGCTGGATTGAGAAAGATGGGATCAATCCTTGACGGGAGAGGGGCTTGGGGATAAACAATCGCCCCCACGGTGGCGGGCGTAGCTCAGTTGGTTAGAGCGCCAGGTTGTGGTCTTGGATGTCGTCGGTTCGAATCCGATCGCTCGCCCCACTTTTCCCAAGATCAGCACTTTAAATTTCGTTAACCCGACTCGGGGCGGCTTGCGCTTGGGAATGGATTCAGGTTAGAATCCGTCCAATAGCCGTGTGGACACACCAGAAAGGAGCTGCTCATGGCCATCGACAGCCTGAACGGATCGGCCTCAAGCCAGATCAATCCCGCCGTCATTCAAAATCGTACGGTTCCGCAGGACGCCGCAGAACGCGGCCAGGGAGGCGATGCGAACAAGCAAGCAGCATCTCAGGTGCAAGCGGCGCAGTCCAGCCCGCCGCCGCCGCCGTCCTATCGCGGCCAGTCGCTCGACATCAAGGTCTGAGACCCGCCAGCAGTCAGGGTTTGAAGGCGTTGCTTGGCAACGGCTGATTGACGTCGGCCTGTTCCAGGATGGTCGTGCCGCTCTGGCTTCCCTGGCTGTAATGATCCTCGCGCATGGCGACGGCAAGGCCGCTGATGCTGCGATAATCGCTGTACAGCGTGGTGAAGTCGGTGTTCGTGCCGTCGGCCAGGGCCAGCTTGCCCGCTGTTTGCAAGATCAGCCCGCTGGCGGAATCAATCATCACCGTCAGCGTCACCCCTTCGGCGATCGCAAGGGCAACGGCGTGATAGCGCCGCCCGCTCTGTTCGCGCTCGCCCAGATCGGTCAAGCTGCTCCTGTTTTCCAGCAACAGCAAAGGCAGGCGCAGGCGCGCCATCTGCAGGCTCATGGCCAAATGTTCAGGCACGCTGGCGGCTTGGCCGTTGCGCCATGCCTTGTCGCGAATCAGGACGCGCCGCTCGCTAGCCCCCCCCCCATAAGAAATGACGCTGCTTAGCCGGTCAGGTGCCTGGAACAATCGCTCGACCCGTCCCTGGCCTGCTTGACCCTTGGCGCTGATCCGGCCCAACAGGCGCAGCGACGTCAGCGCCGAAAGCCTGGCTTGGCCGCCATAGGCGGCTAGGCTGCGCTCCAGCACTCTGTCCAGCGCCGCTCCTGTCTGGGCACTCGTTGGACAAGATATGCCCAGAACGGCGCAGACAAGCGCCAAAAGCAGATATGGTCTGCAGAACATTTTCATTTTTCGCCTCGTCCGCTTCAGGTTGAATTGTCCTTGGCAAAATCCTTACTTGTCAAATCCATTAAGAGGGCGCGAAATAGGCCGGTTGCACACTTAAATGTCGTAAAGGCGTTCCCTTGCGGCCTGAAAGGTCGCCGGGTGTCGCGCGCAGTGGATGGGAAGGCCGGTTTCAACGCATGAAGCACGGATTTTTGTTTGGCAAGGTCATCCTGGCGCCAGTGTTGGTGCTGCTGGTTTTGATTGCCATTGCCGGCGGACAGATCGTGGCCAGCCTTGATCTGCGCAACGACGTGCGCAAGATCGACAAAATTCAAATCGATATGCGGGCGAATATCGAGGCCATCGTCCTGATTCACGAAGCCGAGGTGGCTTTCAGGCTTTTTCAGGCCAGCGAGCGGCAGGACGGACAAAACGGCCCGCCGCCCGATATCCGCGCCAAGCTGATCCACGAGTCCGAGCGTCTCTTGACGCTGGCCGAAGGGTTCAACGCCCCTGCGGGCGGCATGTCCGACAACGCGCAAACCGACCGCGAATTGATAAAAAATTACGCCAAGCTGCTTGAGCAACTCAGCCACAGCCAGTCGTCACCGGTTTATTACGATGAGATCGAGCATCTGCACGGGTTGTTGGCTGCCAGACTTAAGAAGAACGATCAGGCGCATCATATGGCTTTGGCGGAGACGTCGACCAGCGCCCGTCTCGAAGCCGAGGCGGCGCTGCCCGCCGCCATCCTTCTGACCATCGTCGGCGTCATGACGGCCCTGGCCGCCAGCCTGGCCATTACGCAAAGCCTGCTCAATTCCTTTGGCAGATTGGCCGGCGCCATGCGCGGCCTAGCCAGGGGCGACGATAAAGCCGCTTCTGTCGATGTGCGGCTGGGCCAGGAATTCGCCGAAGTCTCGCAAGCGCTCGATCTGTTCCGCCGCGCCATCCTCGAGCGCCAAACGGCGCTGGCGGCCCTAGCGGAAAGCGAAGAAGGGCTTAAGAACATTCTGGACGCAGCACCAGTGCCGCTGGCTTTGACCCGGCTGGCCGAAGGGAAAGTTGTCTACGCCAATCAGCGTTGCCGCGATCTGTTCAAGGTGACGGGAAGTGGCGAAGGGTTGGACGTTCGGCAGTTCTATGCCAATCCCGAGGATCGGGCGCGTTTCGTCGAACAATTACGCCGCCACGGCAAAGTTGTCGGCGCCGAGGTGGCGATGAAGCTTGCCGACGGTGACGTTCGCTCGATGCTGGTGTCGGCGATAACGCTTTCTTATCGCGGCGAAACAGTTCTGGTGCTGGGCTATAGCGACGTAACCGAACATCGCCTGATTATGGCTAGGCTGCAAGAAAGCGAGGAAAAGCTGCGGCTGATCGTGGAAACGGCGCCGGTGCCGCTGGTCTTGACCAAGGTCGCCGACGACACGGTTCTGTACGTCAACCGCCTGGCCCAGGACCTGTTTCGCGTTCCCAAGGATTCCAGCGTGCTGGGGCATCCGGCATCCGACTATTGGGTCGATCCCGCCAGCCGCGAGAAAATGAAGGACATGCTGAAGGCGGAAGGCGGGCGGCTTCACAACGTCGAGGCGCGGCTGAAACGTTCGGACGGCAGTTGGTTTTGGGCGTCCATGTCGGCGGCCAGCACCGAGTTCAAGGGCGAAGCCGTTTTGCTGGTCAGCGTCGACGACATCACCAGCCGCAAGGAAATGGAAGACGAGCTGCGCCGCAGCGCCACGACCGATCCTCTGACCGGGGTCGCCAACCGGCGACATTTCATCGACGTCGCCGAGCGTGAATTCGCCCGCGCCAAACGCTATGGCCACGCACTTTCCCTCGTGCTGCTGGACATCGATGGTTTCAAGGGCGTCAACGAACTGCACGGCCATCTGGCGGGCGACAAGGTACTGCAAGCCGTGGCGTTGATCTGCAAAAGCGGCTTGCGCGAAATTGATCATCTGGGTCGTACGGGCGGCGAGGAATACGCCGTGCTGCTGCCGGAAACGGACGGCGAAAAGGCCTTTCAGGCGGCCGAGCGCATTCGCGTTTCGATTAAAGAGGCCCGGCTCGATCTTGAGGGGCTTGCCGCTCCCATCGCCATCTCGGCCAGCGCCGGAGTTGCCGCGATGGCCGGCGAGGACAAGGGCTTCGACCAGATGCTGTCGCGGGCCAGCCAAGCTCTTGGCAGGTCCAAACAGGGCGGGCGCGATCGCGTGACGCGTTGACGTTATGCGCAGCCGTGCCGTTTGTCCCAATCCAAGCGCCAATCGAGAACGTCGCAGGCGGGCATCGGCTTGGCGATGAAATAGCCCTGCGCTTCATTGCTGCCCAAGCCTCCCAATAAATCCCAGCATTCCTGGTTCTCAATTCCCTCGGCGATGTTTGGCGGCGCGTGGAAGTCCGCGCCGGAAAAGAGGAACTGAACAAGTGGAATTTGCGGACCTTCAATGATCTCGAACGCATGGCGGGAGACGTATTCGTCTCGATCATGGACGCCATCCGCTACACGGTGCCATCGTCAACAGACGCCAATAAATCCCGCTGGGAAACGGCACCATTTTGGAAAGAGGCGCAGGACGTGATGCGTGATTCGCTGGCCGATTACATCATCCATGCCGAACGGGGCAAGGCGAAGGAAATCATGCGCGAAGATTTGTTACGGCAGTTGCGCCAGCAAATCATCGGCCTCAACACGTCTTATGCGGTTGCGAAGGGTTTGGATATCTCGGAGATTCCAACCATCATCGCCTATATCGAGCAAGACATGATGCGCGAGGCTGTCGCTGACCCTGAAAAGCTTATTGCTCGGTATCAACGGGCTTCGGATCGGTACATATTTCTAAACGAAGAAAGGAGGCAGGAGTGAGACAAAGCTAAGAAGGCCGAGCGCAGACGCGGTCATCGCGGGCCGCAGAAGCAGCCAACCTATTTGCCAACTTGTCTAACTAGCGTCTTTGTTGTAATAAGCTATTACATATATACGAAAGCAGGTCTCTGAAAATATGGACTCAAAAGAGATGCTTAAGCTGAATCTTCGGAAAGCAATTAACTGCTTAAGTCCGATAATCTCAGCTGGCGAGTTGGCCAAGATTGAGGCGGAACTCAGGAAGCATGTCGCGCGACTAATGAGACTTGGTCAGGTTCATTTGCGATTTGCAAAAAATGCAAATGGGCCGCAAAGTTGGCGCCAACGTGTCTCACGGGGATACTATTGCGCATACTCGGCGAGTAAAGCGGTTCGCTTGGAGGTAACTGGCGCTTACAGTCAGGAGGCGACGGACCACCAAAAGATAGGTGATCTGCCAGGCGATTTTCTCTTAGCATCTCGCTGGAAGGATTTATTAACGAAGTTTCGAGCTGACCGTAATATTGCGGATTATGACCATTCGGCTTCGGAGAAGGACCTCGAGTTAACAAGTCTCCAATACGTCAAAGAAGCTGAAGAATTCTTTAAAGAAGTGAGACAGTACTTGAGGGTTAGAGGAGCATTGTGATGTCCAAGACTGCGGCACTGGAATTGCTTGAACGCTTTGCCAGTCATTGCAATTCGACTGTTCCCCAATCGACAATCGTTGACAAGGCTGGGGAACAATTCCTTGCGATTCATGTCGGTGCTATCAACGATCTGTATACCGAGGCATTATCGGTTGTCCGGAATGAGTTAGCTGGCACAAACGAATATGCTGAGCGGGTCTTTCTAAAGCCAATCACTCCTAAGCCTTGGCTGCAATCTCTTGAAGTGCAGCTGCTTCAGAGGGTTTTCTCTGAGTCGCTTACAGTGGGGAAGGGAACTTTGGATTCTCGGTTTCACGAAAAATTTATTCCATTCCTTGGCGGGGAAGAGCGTAGAATTTATAGTGCTGCAAATCATGTGGTCTTTGGTCGTCGAGGGGCAGGGAAGTCTAGTCTTGTTCTCTATGCTTGCAGCCAGGCTAAGCGTGAAAGCAAGCCGTACTCCTGGATCGCGCTTCAGCAGTATAGAGGTAGAATTGACCTACAGGTCATTCCGCAGGTTCTATATGAAATTGTTGATAGTGTTTCCAAGTATACCCCCGTCGACGAGAGTGGGATTGAACGCCTTAAGTCAATAATTTATCGCCTAGAAAGTAAATTTGACAACCTAACTAAACAAGATATAAACACAATTCTGCCAATATTTGCGAGGGACTTCCTAGCGTTTGTGCAGAAACATGGCCAATTTTATATATTTCTTGATGATCTTCACCTACTCCATCCGAGCTTACAACCGTATTTCCTGTCAGCTTTATATGCGTTTTCTCGTGGTAATAATGTTTACCTCAAAATTACTGCCATTGAGAACTTAACGACCTTAATGAATGAGGTAGCTAACGAAGGACTGCAGACTCCAGGAGATGCGCAAGTTATTCGGCTCGATTACAATTTGCTTGATCCTGGTGCTGCTCTCGCACATTTGCAACAAATTCTGGGAAGTTATACCAAATATGTCGGAATTCCGAGCCTCTCAAGTATTGCGGAGAATAAGGTTATTGAGCGTTTGGCGTGGGTTTCGGCTGGAGTGCCTAGGGATGCACTTTACATCTTCAATAACGCGATAACCAAAGCCAAAGCAGCAAGGCGGAAGAATGTTGCGATTACAGACATTAATATGGCGGCAGCCGATTCTCTGACCGAGAAAGAGCGATATGTGTCAGATGATGTTGTTGAAGATAGCACCCTTATGATGAGTATTGTTAACGATATAAAGGATTTCTGCTTAAATGATATTCACTCAAACGCTTTTCTGGTGCGTTTGGATAGCTCTGATCCTCTATATCGACTAATTAAGAAAGTGAGCGAGTTAAGGTTTATCCACGTGCTCCATCCCGGAATTACCCCTGCAAAAGCGGGCGAAAAATATGAGGCATATATGCTTGATTATGCTTTTTATACAGGGTTCAGAAAAGCCCCAAGCGTAAAAGAATTTCAGGAAAGGCCTACCCAGCCGACGGCAAAAGACCTTAGAAAACTAAAGCGTTATCCGTATGGACAACGCTTGAAGCGCGACTAGAAGCCTTAAGTTGCGGACACAGTGCGGACACAGCTAAAATAGCCCCCCGCACAACATCATAACCCATTGAAAAACTTGGTGCCGGTTGCAGGATTCGAACCCGCGACCGCTTGATTACAAATCAAGTGCTCTACCAACTGAGCTAAACCGGCTTTTCCGGTCGGACGGTAGTGCGAGGCCCCCAAGAAGGCAAGAGGGGATATGAAAACCGCCCGGTTTTCACCGGGCGGCGTCAGAGGCTAACAACCTGAAATTACAGGCTGCGTTCGGCGATCAAGCGCTTGATGTCGGCAATGGCGCTGCCCGGGTTCAGTCCTTTGGGGCAGGTGCGGCTGCAATTCAAGATCGTATGGCAGCGGTAAAGTTTGAAAGGGTCGGTCAGCTGGTCCAGCCGCTCGCCGGTGGCTTCGTCCCTTGAATCGGCGATCCAGCGATAGGCCTGCAGCAGCACCGCCGACCCCAGATAGCGGTCGCCGTTCCACCAATAGCTGGGGCATGAGGTCTGGCAGCAGAAGCACAAGATGCATTCCCACAACCCATCCAGCTTTTCGCGCTCCTGCACGCTTTGGCGGCGCTCGGCGCCGGGCGGCGGCATGGTGTCGGCCTTCATCCAAGGCTCGACGGACGCATATTGGGCATAGGGCACCGACAGGTCGGGCACCAAGTCCTTGACCACCGGCATATGGGGCAGCGGATAGATCTTCACGTCGCCCGAGATGTCCTCGATGGGCTTCAAGCAGGCCAGCGTGTTGGTGCCGTCGATATTCATGGCGCAACTGCCGCAAATGCCCTCGCGGCACGAGCGGCGGAAGGTGAGCGTGCTGTCCACCTCGTTCTTGATCTTGATCAGCGCGTCCAGAACCATGGGGCCGCAGGCAGCCAGATCGATCTCGAACGTGTCCAGCCTGGGGTTCTGGCCCAGGTCGGGATCGTAGCGATAGATCTTGAAGCGCCTGACCTTCTTGGCGTTGGCCGGGGCCTTGAAGGTCTTGCCTTCCTTGACCTGGGAATTGGCGGGCAGATTGAATTCGACCATCTTCCTGCGTCCTTAGTAAACGCGCGCTTTGGGCTGGATATACGCCACTTCGTCGGTCAGCGTGTAGGTGTGCACCGGGCGGTAGTCGAGCTTCACCTTGTAGTTCTCGTCCACCCAGGCCAGCGTGTGCTTCATCCAATTGGCGTCGTCGCGGTTGGGGAAATCCTCGTGCGCATGGGCGCCGCGGCTTTCGTGGCGCGCCTCGGCGCCGAAGATGGTGGCCATCGCGCAGGGCATGAGGTTTTCAAGCTCCAGCGCCTCAACCAGATCCGAGTTCCAGATCATCGAACGATCCTTGATCGATATCTGGTCCATGGTGGCGGCAACGCCGCTCATGCGCTTGCAACCTTCGGCCAGCGACTTCGAGGTGCGGAAGACGGCGGCGTCGCTTTGCATGGTCTTTTGCATGGCTAGGCGAATTTCCGAAACCGACAGGTCGCCCTTGGCGTGGCGCAAGCGGTCGAAGCGAGACAGCGCCTTCTCGGCGGCGTCACGCGACAAGGGCTTTTGCATGGCGCCCGGCGTTATGATCTTGGCGGCGCGCAGGGCGGCAGCACGTCCGAACACTACGATATCCAAAAGCGAATTGGTGCCCAATCGGTTGGCGCCGTGCACCGAAACGCAGGCGCATTCGCCAATCGCCATCAAGCCGGGGCAGACGGCATCGGGGTCGTCCTTGGTCGGGCGCAGCACCTCGCCCATATAGTTGGTGGGAATGCCGCCCATGTTGTAATGCACGGTCGGCAGAACCGGAATCGGCTCGCGCGTCGCATCGACGCCCGAGAAGATCTTGGCGGTTTCCGTAATGCCGGGCAGGCGCAGATGCAGCACTTCGGGTCCCAGATGCTCCAGATGCAGATGGATATGGTCGTTATGGTCGCCGACGCCGCGTCCTTCGCGGATTTCCACCGTCATGGCGCGGCTGACCACGTCGCGCGAAGCCAAGTCCTTGGCGTTGGGGGCATAGCGCTCCATGAAACGCTCGCCAGCCGAATTAGTGAGGTACCCGCCCTCGCCTCTGGCGCCCTCGGTGATCAGGCAGCCCGAGCCGTAAATGCCGGTGGGGTGGAACTGCACGAATTCGTGATCCTGCAAGGACAGGCCAGCCCTGGCCACCATGCCGTTGCCATCGCCGGTGCAGGTATGGGCCGAGGTGCAGGAGAAAAAGGCGCGGCCATAGCCGCCGGTGGCCAGCACCACCATCTGGGCGCGGAAGCGGTGAATGGTGCCGTCGTCGAGATTCCAGGCCACCACGCCCTTGCAAGCGCCGTTCTCGTCCATGATCAGGTCGAGCGCGAAATATTCGATGAAGAATTCGGCGTTGTGCTTCAGGCACTGCTGGTAAAGCGTGTGCAGGATGGCGTGGCCGGTGCGATCGGCGGCGGCGCAGGCGCGCTGCACCGGGGCTTCGCCGAAATTGCGCATATGGCCGCCGAAGGGGCGCTGATAGATGCGCCCATCCTCGGTACGCGAGAAGGGCACGCCGAAATGTTCCAGCTCGTAGACCGCTGGAATGGCTTCGCGGCACATATATTCGATGGCGTCCTGGTCGCCCAGCCAGTCCGATCCCTTGACGGTGTCGTACATGTGCCAGCGCCAATTGTCGTCGGCCATGTTGCCGAGTGCTGCGCCGATGCCGCCCTGCGCCGCCACCGTGTGGCTGCGGGTGGGGAACACCTTGGTGATCGCGGCCGTGCGCAATCCCGCGGCGCTCATGCCCAGCGTGGCGCGCAGGCCAGCGCCGCCAGCCCCCACCACCACAACGTCATAGGTGTGATCGATGATCTTGTAGGAAGGCATGACCGACTAGACTCCGAAACCGAGCTTGACGATGGACAGGACCAGGAAAACCGAAAGGGCGGCGGCCAGGAACTTGACGAGCAGCAGCAGCGCGATCTGCGCAGCCTTGGCATGCACATAATCGACGATCACTTCCTGAAGGCCCAGCCAGCCGTGATAAAAGGCGGCCAGGATCAGCAGGGAAAAAAGCGTGGCGTTGCCGGGGCTGCCCAGGAATTCCCGCAAAGCGTCGTAATCGGCGCCCATCAGGCGGATAACCGACACGACGAACCACAGGCAAAGCGGGATCAGCGCGATGGCGGTGACGCGCAGCGCCATGAAGGAAGCTAGGCCTTCCTTGGCGGAACCCAAACCGCGCGCCCGGCCCAGGGGAGAACGCATGATGGTCATTGCATCGCCTCCCGATCAGATGACAAAGGCGGCGGCCCAGGCCGCCAGGGTCAGAACAAGCGTGCCCGCCAGGACGGCGTAGCCCGATTTGGTGACTTGCTCATTGGCAAAGCCGTAGCCGAAGTCCCAGGCCAGATGGCGTATGCCGTTGGCCAGATGGTAGAACAGGGCCAGGGAAAATCCGAACATCACCAAACAGCCGAACCAGGAGCCAGCGATGGACTGGGCGGTTTCGAACGTCTCGGGGCCATAGGCCGCCATGCCCAGCCACCAGGTCAGCAGCAGCAAGCCAAAGACGAGCGCTACGCCGGTGAGGCGGTGCAGAATGGACAAAGACGAAGAGATTTGCGGCTTGTAAACCTGCAAATGCGGCGACAGGGGCCGGGGGCGAGTGGACATCGGGTGATCAGCCTTGGCAACGCGAACCGGGGGTGAAACTCAATTTTGTTTATCCTTTCGCAGGCGCGAAGTCAACGCGAAATACCACCCGGGCAGGCGGGTGGGTACCTACCCCCTCTTAACGGAGCGATCATCAACATTTCCAGCTTGCAGTTCTTGCCGTCAAGGCGGCTGAAATGCCACAATGAAAGGCTTGCTTGGCGTTTTAACATCGACGCCTCGCAAATCCCATGGAAACAACAGTCATGAATGACTTGCCCGCGCATCTGCACCTGTTCATCGACCTGAATGACGGCTGCAATCTGAAATGCAGCATGTGCGGCCCCAGGGCCAATCTTAGGGATCAGAAGGTGCTGCCGCCAGAGCTGTTCAAAAGCCGCGTGGCCCCTGTTTTCGCCCGCGTGGCCGATTTCCAACTGGGCTGCGCTTGCGAACCCCTGATGTTGCCCTATCTGGGCGAGGCGCTTGGCCTGATGCGTCAGTACATGCGGCCCGACCTTCGCGGCCAGATCATCACCAACGGCACGCTGTTGAAGGAAGAGACGGCCAGGATATTGCTGGACTCGTCCGTGCTGGGAAAAATCCGCATCTCGATCGATGGCGCCACGGCCCAGACCTATGAGGACATCCGCAAGGGCGCTCGCTTTGCCAAGGTGATGGACAACGTGGCCAGGCTGTGCGAACTGCGCACCAAGGGCGGCCATGACGTGCTGGTCGAATTCAATTACACCGTCATGCGCAATAATTACGCCGAACTGCCGCGCCTGATCCATCTGGCGTCCAAGCTGGGCGTCGATAGCGTCACCACCCACAAGCTGGCCCCTTTCGATCTGCGCTTCATCGACGAGGCGTTCAAGCGGGCCGTCAGCGCTAGCCTGGACGAAGCGGCGGACATGGCCAAACTGCTGGGGGTGGCCTTTCTATCGCCCGATTACCGAACCGAGAGCGAGTTCGCAGCCTGGGAACGCAGCGCCTGTCTGGCCCCGCGCGACGGATTCAGGCTTGATCCCGAAGGGTTTCTGACGCCGCAATGCCATGCCGCCCAGAAAAACGGGCCGGTGGGAAATCTTTTGCTGCAAACCATCGAAGAGATACTAAGCGGCGGCAATTTCGGGCATTATCGCTCCTGCATAGATCATCCGGGGCTTTCGCAATGCGATCTGTGCCTGCATTTCGGGGGGGCATGAACGACCAACTCGCCACCGCGTTCCAGTGGCATCAGACCGGGCGGCTCATCGAGGCCGAGGCCGTCTATCGCGCCGTGGCCGCCCAGGCGCCAGAGCGGGCGGATGTGCGTTTCTTGCTGGGCGTGCTGCTGGTCCAAACCGGTCGGGCGGGCGAGGCCGAGTCCTTTCTAACCCGCGTGCTGGCTTTGTCGCCGGGCCATGCCGACGCCGCCTACAATCTGGGTGTTGCGCGCCAGGCCATCGGCAATTTCCGAGGCGCGGTGGCGGCTTATCGCTTGGCGCTGCGGCTTGGCGCTTCCTATCTTGACGTGCGGCTTAACCTGGGCGCGGCCTTGCAGGAAATGGGGCAATTCGCCGAAGGCGAGATCGCCTATATGGAGGCCTTGGCGCAAAAGCCGGGCGATCCCGGCATCCTTGGCAATCTGGCCCAACTGCTGAAGGCCACGGGGCGTCAGGAAGAGGCGTTGGCGGCTTTCGACGTCGCCTTGTCCGGCGCGCCCACAAGGCTCGATCTTCATCTGGGCCGAGCCTCCGTGCTGAAGGAACTGGGGCGGCTTGAAGAGGCGCTGGCGGCGCTGGACGGCGCCTTGCGCCTCGACCCCAATTGCGCCGAGGCCCACAACAACCGGGGCGTCTTGCTGAACGATCTGGGACGGTTCGACCTTGCGGGCGACGCCTTCAAGGAAGCTCTGGCCTGCAAGCCCACCTACGCCGAGGCGGCGGGCAATCTGGGCAATGTGTTGCTGGGTGCTGGACGGCTGGACGAGGCGCTGAAGGCCTATGATCAGGCGTTGGACCAGAAGCCCGAACTGGCGACGGCCAGATTCAACCGGGGCTTCGCCCGCCTGCTTTGCGGCGATTACGCGGGCGGCTGGCCGGATTGGGAAGCCAGATTCGGGCTGGCCGATATGCAAGGCTTCCATTTGGACGGGCCGGTCTGGGACGGCCTGCCCAATCTTTCAGGCCCGTTGCTGGTCCAGGCCGAGCAGGGCTTCGGCGACACCATCCACTTCTTGCGCTATGTCCCCTTGCTGGCGGCGACGGGCATCCAGGTGATCGTGCGCTGCCAAGACAGTCTGGTTCCCCTGATCCGCCGCTCTTTCGCGGGATTGGCCGAGGTGATCGCCCAATCGGACCCGCCCCCCGCCTATGCCGCCTGGGTGGCGGTGGCCAGCCTGGGCCATAAGCTGGGCACGCGCCTTGAAACGATACCGGCCTCCATCCCCTATCTGATTGCCGATGCCGAGCGTGTGACCGCCTGGGCCAAGCGCTTGTCCGGCGCGCAAAAACCCAAGCTGGGATTGGTCTGGCGCGGCAATCCGGGTTTCAAGGGCGAGGCCAGACGGGCGCCGGGTTTGACGCCGCTTAAGCGGATGATCTTGAACAATCCCCAGGTCAGGTGGCTGTCCTTGCAGCGCGACCCGGCCCGCCAGGAGATGTTTTCGCTTGGCCTGGGCGGCCTGTTGGAAGATCTGGGCGACGGCGACGATCCTTTGGTGGGGCAGGGTTTCGATTCCACCGCCGCCCTGCTGAAAAACGTCGATTTGCTGATTTGTTCGGATACGGCGGTGGCGCATCTGGCGGGCGCCTTGGGCGTCGAATGCTGGGTCATGCTGTCTTCGGCCCCCGACTGGCGCTGGGGCCGCGCGGGTGAAGGGACCCCCTGGTACCCCACGCTGAAACTGTTTCGCCAACCCGCCCCCGAAGATTGGGCCGGGGTGGCGGACAGGCTGGATATTGCAATCCGCGCCCGTTTCCCCGATAGTCCCGCGCCATGACAAACACCGCATCCATTCTGGTCGAAATTCCCGCAGGCGAATTGATCGACAAAATCACCATCCTGGAAATCAAGTCCGAGCGCATTTCGGATGCCCAGAAATTGTCCAACATCCGTGCCGAGCTGCAAACGCTTGCCGCCACGCGCGACCAAGCCATGGCCCCGTCGGCGGACCTGTCCGGCCTCAGCGCCAAGCTGAAGGCCGTGAACGAGAAATTGTGGGTGATCGAGGACGAGATCAGGGATTGCGAGCGGGCCAGGGACTTCGGAGCCAAATTCGTCGAACTGGCGCGCGCCGTTTACGTCACCAACGACGAGCGGGCGAATTTGAAGCGCGAGATCAACCTGCTGTTGGGGTCGCGCCTGATCGAGGAGAAATCCTACGCTCCCTACTGACGCCGCCTCTCCCGACCAGTCCCCTCCCGGCGTGCAGGCCTTGCTGGGCGAGGGGATCGCCCGCCAGCGCAAAGGCGATCTTGACGGGGCGGTCAAGGCTTACGGCGAGGCGCTGGCCCAAGATAGCCGCCTGACCGCCGCCTGGGGCAATATGGGAGTCGCCCTGCGCAGCCAGGGCAAGGCCGACGCCTCGCTGGCCTGTCAGCTTCGCGCCTATGCCTTGAAATCCGACGATCCCGGCATTCTGTCCAATCTGGGCAACGTCTTCAGAGACTGCGGACGCCACGCCGAGGCCGAAGCGGCCTTGAAGAAGGCCCTGGAGCTTCAGCCCGAGACGCCCGAATACTGGAACAATCTGGGTTTGGTCTGGCGCGACGCCAATCGCCCGGCTGACTGTCTGGCGGCGCTGGACAAGGCGCTCGCCCTGCGCCCCGACTATCCGGAAGCGGCCTGGGACCGGTCGCTGACGCTGATGATGATGGGCGATTACAGCCGGGGATTCCCCGCCTATGAAAGTCGCTGGGCGCTTGAGAAAAGCCCGCCCCGCCAATTTCCCTTTGCGCGCTGGCAAGGCGAGCCGCTTAAAGGCAAATCCATCTTCCTGCATGACGAGCAGGGCTTTGGCGACGCGCTGCAATTCGCCCGCTTCACGAGGAACTTGGCCGAGATGGGGGCCAGGATCGTGCTGGAATGCCAGCCGACGCTGGCCCGCCTCTTTTCCGCCCTGCCCGGCGTCGTCAAGGCCGTGCCGCGGGGAACGACGGTGCAGGGTGCCGATTATTGGGCGCCCTTGCTCAGCCTGCCGGGGATCATGAAGCTGGGGGTCAATGATCTGGCGGGCGGTCAGCCCTATTTGAAGGCGGTGTCGGAACCCAAGGCCCGCATCGTCGATCAGAAGCGCCTGAAAGTGGGGCTCGTTTGGGCGGGCAAGATGACGCCCCGGGACCGTTCGGCGCCGCTGGAACGCCTGCTGGGCTTGGCCAGCCATCCCCAGGTCTTGCTGATGAGCCTGCAAATGGGCGAGCGCAAGGATGACATCAAGCGGCTGCATGCCCGCCCCCTGATCGCCGATCTTTCCCCAGCCATCGACGATTTCGCCGATACCGCCGCTTTGCTTGCCCAGCTTGACCTGCTGATCACCATCGATACGGCTGTGGCGCATTTGGCGGGCGCCATGGGCGTGCCCACCTTCTTGTTGCTGCTGCATTATTCCGATTGGCGCTGGGGTGTCAGCGGCGATAGCTCGCCTTGGTATTCGTCGCTGCGCCTGATCCGTCAAACAAGGCACGGTGATTGGGACGTAGCGCTCAACGCCCTGTACGGGGCTTTTCAGCAATGGCTGGCGGATCGTCAGAAGGCTTGATCGGCCCTGAGCGGCCCCTGAAAAACAAGCATTTTCCTTCATTAGGATAATCGGCAGATAAGCCCAGCTTGATCATAACGGCTAGTCTAAGGCCTTTAAATTCAACCTGTGACGCTGGACACAGCAATTTCTTAAGAATAGTATTTTATAGAAATTGATGCGGCTTGACGACGACAGAACCGTCCGCTCGCAAGCGTCGCAGCAAGGAAGTACAGTCATGAACGCGCACGCCGATCCGAAAACCCTGTCCATTCTAACCGAGGCCCAGACGCAGGGCAAACAAGCGCTTCCATTGCGGCTTGCGGCCCCCGAAGCGGGTGGCCATGGCGGTGCCGTGCGGATTCCTTCCTCCTCCATGTTGACCGAGGGCGATTACGCCCGCATCGGTCTTGATCTGATGATCACCGGCCCGGGCGGCGAGCAGGTGCTGGTGCAAGATTATTTCCTGACCGACGCGCCGCCCGATCTGGTGGCCGACGACGGTGCCAGGATTTCCGGCGATTTGGCAGAAAGCCTAGCCGGTTCGATGGCGCCCGGCCAATTCGCGCAAGCGGGCGCTGGCGGCGTCGCTAAACAGACGATCGGCCATGTCGAAACCATTTCCGGCCCGGTCAACGTGATCCATGCCGACGGTTCGAAGGGCGTTCTGAACAAGGGCGACTCGGTTTTCCAGGGCGACGTGCTGCAAACCTCCAAGGGAGCGGCGGTCGGCCTTTTGTTCGTTGACAAGACATCGCTGTCGCTGGGCAGCGAAGGGCGCATGGTGCTGGATCAGATGGTTTTCGACCCATCCAGTGGCACCGGCAAGTCGGCCTTCTCGCTGGTGCAGGGCACCTTCTCTTTCGTGTCGGGCCAGATCGCCAAATCCGCGCCCGACGCCATGACCGTGCGCACCCCGGTGGCCACCATCGGCATTCGCGGCACGTTGGGTTCGGGCGGCTATTCACCTGCGCAGGGCTTGACGGTAGCCGTTCTGTCCGAAGGCGGACAGGGGACCGGCGAAGTGACCATTTCCAACGCCGCCGGATCGCAAACCATCAACACGGCCAATTCGGCGGTCCTGGTCACCAGCTTTTTCAACCCGCCACCGCCCGCATTCTCCTTTACGCCGCAGCAATTCGCCAGTTCCGGCTTTGCCCAGACGCTGACCGCCCTGCCGCCTACGCCCGCCTCGGCAGGGGCGGCGCTGACTGTGCAGCAAATTCAAAGTCTGGCTCCGGCGGCTGGCGCGCCCGGTGCGGTCCCAGGCGCCCAGGCCCCTGGTGCGGCGGCTGGTCCGCAGGCCCCGGGACAAGCGGCTCCGGCGGCCCCCGGCGAAGCGGCGGCTGGTGCGCAGCAAGGTCCGGCAGGAGCGCAGCAGGCCGCTGGCGGCGGGGTTGCCTTCGGCTTGGTCGAAATCGGTCCAGGCGGCCCAGGCGTTGGCGCGGCAGCGGGTGCAGCCCGCCCGCAAGGCCCAGCCCAGGGCCAGACGGCTCAGATGTTTTCGGCTGCTGCCCAGGCGGCGATCGATCAGGCCATTTCGCAGGGTGCCAGCATCGAGCAAGCCCAGACGGCGGCTATGAATGTGCAGGCAGTCTTTAACAATGCCCTGTCGCAGGGTGCGGCTCCGCAGCAAGCCTTGGCGGCTGCGGGTCAGGCCGCCGTGCAGGCCGGTCTTCTGGGCGCGCAGGCGGGGACGGGCGGGGCCACGCAGGCCAGCAATCCCTTTGCCGCCGTGGCTAGCGGACAGGCGGTGATCAATCCGCTTGGCACTTTGGTCACGGCAAGCGGCGCCGCTTTCAACGCGGCAGGACAAACCGCTCAGGCGCTTGGCGCTACGTCGGGACAAGCGGCGCAAGCCAATCAAGCGGCGGCGCAGGCTGCCGGGCAGGCTTTGGCTGGCGGGGCTTCGCCCCAGCAGGCCTTTAGCGCGGCGGCCCAGGCGGGCATTGCCAGCGCGGTCAGCCAGGGCGCAACACCCGAACAGGCGGCGGCGGCGGTGGCGGCGGCGCAGGCGGCCCTCAACGCGGCGGGCGGCGGCGCTTTTGGCCCGACCACCTTCGGACAACCCAGCAGCATCTTCGGCACTGGCGGCGCTGGCACCATGAGCGGAGCGGCCAATCAGTTTGGCATGGCGGGCAGCGGCGGTTTTTCAGCCGGGTTCAACGTGCAGCAATTGGTCAATCAAACGCTGGCGCAGGCTGGTGGCGGATTGTCGCCAACCCAGATCGCCAATCAAGTGGCGGCACAGATTCAGGCCCAGCTACAAGCGCAGCTTCAAGCGCAGATCGCGGCTCAGGTGGCGGCGACCTCCACCACGTCTAGCAACAATTCTTATGTCACCAACTTGAACAACTCGACCACCGTTTTCGCCGACACGCTGTATGGCACCAACGGAAGCGACACGCTGGTGGGCGGCACGGGCAATTCGCAATTCATCTTCACGCAATATGCGGCGAACAGCGCGATCTACGGCAGCGATACGGTGTCGGATGGCGGCGGAACGGACCGCGTCACCTTCAACAACCTGGCGCAATTGTCCTCGGACACAACGCTGCTCAAGATCTTCGATAATTCGGTGGACGGTTATGTACGCGCCGAAATTCAAGTGGGCGCTTCCGTGGTCAGCACGATCGACATTTCGACCGGCATCGAACAGTTGGCGGCTGCCGATTCCGACCTGACCCTGGGCAACATTTCGGATGGCGTCCTTCTAAGCGGCGTCATCGACGAGGTGAAAAGTAATTCCGGCTCCTACGG
This sequence comes from Alphaproteobacteria bacterium, assembly GCA_015231795.1. Lineage (NCBI taxonomy): Bacteria > Pseudomonadati > Pseudomonadota > Alphaproteobacteria > Alphaproteobacteria bacterium. The sequence continues at coordinate 86,050 of JADGAX010000009.1, forward strand.
CTACATCCTGGCGGGCACGACCGGAAACGATACGCTTGATCTGTCGAATACAGGTACATACGCAAGCCCCTTGGGGTCGATCATTTTCGGCGGAACGGGGGCCGACGTCATTACCGGCACGGCAACAGGCGATAATATTTACGGCGGTACCGGCAACGACATTATCACCAGCGGGGCCGGCAATGACAAATTGTATGGCGGCGCCGACACAGATACCTTGAACGCTGGCGCTGGCTACAACGCGCTATACGGCGGTGACGGCAATGACTGGGCTTGGTATTCCGATGCCGACAGCGTGTCAGTTTATATGGGCACGGGGACGGCCTCGACCGTCTATAGCTCGACGTCCTACAACGACAGCCTATCTGGCATCGAACATGTCCAGGGTTCCGGCGGCAACGATTTCTTTTATTTCTCGAACCTGTTCACCAGTGCCACCTCGGTTACCGGCGGGGCGGGCACCGATACTTTGTACCTGACGGGCGACTATTCCAGCGGCGTTACGCTGACCAACCTGTCCGGTGTGGAAACGGTCTCGCTGACGGGCGGCACCAGCTACAACGTGACCTTGGGCGTTTCGAGCGATCTGACCTATATCGACGCCTCCACGGCCGGCAGCGCCATTTTTGACGGCTCGGCCAACGGCGGCGGTTTCTCCTTCCATGGCAGCGCTGGCGCCGATTCCATCACCGGCGGCTCGGCCAACGACACGCTGGTCGGCGGGTCGAGCGCTGATTCCATCAACGGCGGGTCCGGTTTCGACACGTTGATCGGCGGCATGGGCAGTGATCATCTGACCGGCGGCGCAGGCAATGACGTGTTCTATTACTCGGGAACGCCGTCAATCCTGGGCGTTGACACGATTACCGATTTCGTCAGCGGCACGGACAAATTCTTCGTCGACGCCACCAGTTTTGGCTTTGGCCTTTCCTTGTCCGAAACGGCGAATTCGAAAAGCTACATCACGAGCACGACGGCCATGGGGGGGACGGGCTACGATTTCAACCTGACCGATTCCTCGACCGGCAAAGCCATCATCGTCATCGGGGCCAATACCGGCTCTGCGGGCGTCGAAGTTTGGTACACGACCAACCAGGAAGCGGCCTCGACCAGCAATTCCTATCAGATCGCCAGCCTGTCGGGCATCAACACCTCGCAAGTGGCCGTCACCGATTTCCAGACCACCGCCTAGGGCGTTCGTCAACGCAGCAACTGGTCCTTCGGGTCCTCGATCTCTTTGATTTCGGCCAGAAGTTCGGCATAGGCGCGCGTCCAATCCGGGTCGCCCGGCTTTTCGCCATATTCCACCATGCAGCAGGCATGGACCGAACAGGTGGGGCGCAGATGCGGGGCGGCGATGCAGCCATTCGGCCCCATCAGCGGCAATCGTTCATGGCCGGTGGGGGCTAGGTCCACCCCCCATTTCTCCTTAGCCCAGGCGATCACCGTAAAGCAGATGGCCGGGTGGCAGCAGGCGAAGGCCCTTTTGCAGCCAAATTCGCTGGGGGTGGCGCATTCCTGGGCCGTATGTTCGGCCATGCGCCGGTAAAGATCGATCAGTCGTTCACGCTCTTTGGTCATGCGCCACTCTAGCCTTTGCCTGCTGGCTGCGCTACAACGAGGCCGGACATTCTTCGGAGACGTTTAGGCCATGGCTTCCTACCAGTATATCTACGTGATGAAAAACCTGTCCAAAGTCTATCCGGGCGGGAAAAAGATCATGGAGGGCATCTGGCTCTCGTTCCTGCCGGGGGCCAAGATCGGCGTGCTGGGCTATAACGGCGCTGGCAAATCCACCCTTTTGAAGATCATGGCCGGGCTGGACAAGGATTATGGCGGCGAGGCCTGGTCCGCCGAAGGGGTGCGGGTGGGCTATCTGGAACAAGAGCCGCAGCTTGACCCGTCGAAGGACGTGCTGGGCAATGTCATGGACGGGGTGGCCGAGACCAAGGCGCTGCTGGACCGTTTCGACGACATCTCGGCCCGCTTCGCCGAGGAGATGAGCGACGACGAGATGACCGCCCTGCTGGCCGAACAGGCCGAGCTTCAAGAAAAGATCGATCATCTGAACGCCTGGGAATTGTCGCGCACCACCGAAATCGCCATGGACGCCCTGCGCTGTCCGCCCCCTGATGCCGACGTCGCGAAACTGTCGGGCGGCGAGAAGCGCCGCGTCGCCCTGTGCCGCTTGCTGCTGTCGCGCCCCGACATGCTGCTGCTGGATGAACCCACCAACCATCTGGACGCCGAATCGGTGGCTTGGCTCGAGCGATTCTTGAAGGAATACGAAGGCACGGTGGTGGTGGTCACCCACGACCGCTATTTCCTGGACAATGTCACCGGCTGGATTCTGGAGTTGGATCGCGGCAAGGGCATTCCCTACGAGGGCAATTATTCGTCCTGGCTTGAGCAGAAGGAAAAGCGGCTTGAGCAGGAGGCCCGCGAGGAATCGGCCCGCTCGCGCACCATCAAGCATGAATTGGAATGGATCAGGTCCAGCCCCAAGGCGCGCCAGGCGAAAAGCAAGGCCCGCATCACCGCCTTCGACTCGTTGGTGGCCGAGGCGGGCAAGCAAGATGTCGGGCAGGCGCAGATTCTGATTCCGCCCGGCCCCAGGCTGGGCGATCTGGTCATCGAGGCCCAGAACCTGACCAAGTCCTTCGGCGACCGGTTGCTGATCGAGAATCTGTCGTTCAAGTTGCCGCCCGGCGGCATCGTGGGCGTCATCGGCCCCAACGGCGCCGGCAAGACCACCTTGTTTCGCATGCTGACCGGAGTCGATCAGCCCGATGGCGGCAGTCTGCGCATCGGCGACACGGTGGTGCTGGGCTATGTCGATCAAAGCCGCGACGCGCTGGACGCCAACAAGACGGTGTGGGAGGAAATCTCGGGCGGCGTCGACGTGCTGGAAATGGGCAAAAAAACCATCCCCAGCCGGGCCTATGTCGGCCAGTTCAATTTCAAGGGCGGCGATCAGCAAAAGAAGGTGGGGCTGCTGTCGGGCGGCGAGCGCAACCGCGTCCATCTGGCCAAGATGCTGAAAACCGGGGCCAATGTGATCTTGCTCGACGAACCGACCAACGATCTGGACGTCGATACGCTGCGCGGGTTGGAAGAGGCCCTGGCCGATTTCCCCGGCTGCGCCGTGGTGATCAGCCATGATCGCTGGTTCCTGGACCGTCTGGCCACCCACATTCTGGCCTTCGAGGGCGATTCGCAGGTCGTCTGGTTCGAGGGCAACTACCAGGATTACGAGGCCGACCGCCATCGCCGCCTGGGCAACGAGGCAGACCAGCCGCACCGGATCAAATACAAGCCGTTGGCCCGCTGACTTGTCTTGTTGAATGGCGTATAAACTAGGTATAACTTTCCTGAGGGAAGAAGAAAAGTTTTAGAGCCGGAGAGCGTGGATCCGTGGGCTTTTATAATCTGGAACGTTTGTCGGTTTTGCTGGTCGAGGATAATTCCTATATCCGCGACATTCTGGAAAGCCTTCTCAAGACCCTGGGCTTTGGCTGGGTGGCGACGGCGCGCAACGGCCAGGACGCCGTCGAGTTCCTGCGCCTTGTCGCCAGCAAGCCCGGTTCCGGCGGCGCCATGGGCGTCGATCTCATCATCTCCGACCTGATCATGAGCCCCATCAACGGCCTTCTGTTGTTGCGCTGGGTGCGCAGCAGCAAGGATTCGCCCAACCGCTTCATGCCGTTCATCATGCTGTCCGGGGCGGCTGACCGTTCCTATGTCGAACAGTCGCGCGATCTGGGCACCACGGAATTCCTGGCCAAGCCCTTTTCGGTGCAAAGCGTCTATCAGAAGCTGCAGCTGGTGATCGACAATCCCAGGCAGTTCGTGGTGACCCGCGATTATTATGGGCCTGAGCGTCGGCGCAAGAACGGCGTGGCGCCCGACGGCGAGGAGCGGCGCAAGAATCAGGAGAAAGACGTCGCCGTCGTCTATTCGCCGGAAAAGACCGTAAAGCCCAGCTCGCCCACCGACGTCTGGTATTTCAGGCTGCCCAACCGATTGAAGGAAAAAGTGGGCGGCGGCATGAAGTTCAATGAAACCGGCGAACTGCCTAAAGACATTCTGGAAATGGCGGAAAAGGCCCTCGAGCGCGACGCGCTCGACTTTGCCGATTGGGCGATGAGCTATATGTCCAAGCTGCTCGACCTGTGCACGGAATGCCTGATGAAGCCGCCCGCCGTGCGCCGTCATTATTTCGACGAGATCAATCTGATCGCCCACGAATTGCGCGGCCAGGGCGGCACCTTCGGCTATCCCCTGATCTCCATCTTCGCCAAGATGCTCTATGACTACACGCAGCCCGGTTGCCGCGAGGACGACAACTCGCTGGAAATCGTGAAGTCGCACGTCGATTCCATGCGGGCCGTCATCCGCGATCGCGTTTCCGGCGACGGCGGCCAATTGGGCAAGGATCTGCTCAAGGCACTGAAATTCGCCATCGACAAATTCTCGGTCACCGCATGACGGCGCGCCGTCTTCTGGCGGTTCTTCTTCTCTCGCCAGTTTTGGCGGCATCTCCGGCGCTGGCGCAAACCAACTGCCCCTCCAATGGCCGCAAGACGCCGAAGGTGACGGTGGTGCAAGATCCCGCCGCCTCCGCCTATCGCAACGATCTGTCCCAGACCGAACTGACGGAACTGTTCACCAAACAGCGGCGCGTCAATTACGGCGCCAGCCGCAAGGCGGTCACGGCGGGCCTGACGCGCGCAGAGGGTGGCTATGAAGTGCGCGCCCAGGCCCTGATCTTCCCATTGAAGAAGAACGTTCAATATTGCGGCTGGCTCAGCCAGATCGAGGTTCGGCTGTTCTTCAAAAGCATGACCGTCAACGTGGCCGAGGAATACAAGCCGGGCAGCTGCGAATTCACGGCGGTGATGGATCACGAGAACAAGCATGTCGCCATTTTCCGGCGCAACATGGACATCTATTCAAGGCAGATCAAGACCGAGCTGGAAAAGGCGGTGGCGCGCTACGGCGCCGCTTTCGCCAGCAGCGAGCAGGGCGTGACCCGCCAGTTCATGGGCGAGGCGGGGCGGATCATCAAGCCGCTGCTCGACGAGATGCACGAACAGTCCGAGCGCGACCACGGCAAGCTGGACAGTCCGCAAAGCTACCAATACACCCAGAATCTTTGCAAAGGCTGGAAGTTCTAGGTTATCTCGCAGCAAGCGCCTCGATTTCACGCCGCCATCCTGCTACCATCGCCCGGAACCAAGAATGGGCATGTCGCCGCCCGCCAAATCTGGATAGAAGATGAGCCTGAAAGTCCCTTCAACCGACACGCTGCTCGTCTTTGCCGAGGGAGAGCTTCTGTGCGCCTTGCCGTCGTCCGCGGTGCAAGAAGTGGTGTTCCTGCCCGAGTTATCGCGTCCGCCCGGTATGCCGTCCATTCTGGAAGGCCTGATGACGCTGGATGGAAGCCCGGTGCCGGTGATGCGGGTGGCCCGTCTCTTGGGGCTTCCCGCATCAGCCTCGGGCATCTACACGCCGGTGATGATCTTGAAGAACGCCAAGGCCGCTCTGGCCGTTGAAAGGATGGACGACATTTACCGTCTGTCGGCCAAGGACATGGTGAAGGCCAAGCCCGGCCTCGCCTTCAACGACTGTCTGATGGGCGAGGTGCGCCTGAAAGACCGCGTCGTGCATGTCTTGTCGGTGGACCGCCTTTTGCTGACCGAGGAAAAGCGCCGCGTCGAGGAGTTCAAAACCGTGGTCCTGGCTCGCCTGGCGGGCGACGGCGCGTCGCCCTGATGAAGGCAAAGCCAGCGCCCGGCCCGGACGTGACGGCGGATCCCTACTTTCCCAGGATCAAGGAAAGCATCATCCATAAAACCGGGCTGGCCTATTACGAGGACAAAGAGGCGGACCTCGCCCGCATTCTGAAAGCCAGGCTGGCCGCTTGCGGACTTGCCGATTGCGCCGCCTACGCCGCCTTCCTGGAGGGGGGAAAAGCGGGTGCTGCCGAAATGGACGAGTTGGTTTCGGAGCTGACGATCGGCGAAACCTATTTCTTTCGCCACACCGAAGTGTTCAAGGCCCTGACCGCCCATGTGGTGCCCGAGATCCTGTCGCGCAATGCGGCTTCGCAAGGCTTGCGCATCTGGAGCGCCGGTTGCTCGTCGGGCGCGGAACCCTATTCCATCTCGATCCTGTTGGCCCGCGATTTCAAGCCGCAGCTGAAAGGCTGGCGCATCGGCATTTTCGGGACGGACATCGACAAGAAATTCCTGGCCCAGGCCAGAAGCGGCATTTATCAAGATTGGGCCGTGCGCGCCACCAGCCCCCAAGAGCGGCAAGCCTATTTCGAACGCACCGAGCAGGGCTGGCATCTGCGCCCGGTCTACCGCGAGCCGGTGACCTTCCATCACCACAATCTGATCCAGGACCCGCTGCCGCATTCCGCCTTGGGGCTGATCGGCCTGGATGTCATTTTGTGTCGCAATGTCGCCATCTATTTCAGCCGCGAACAGATATTCCAGTTGATGGAACGCTTTCACGCCGCGCTGAACGATGGCGGCTGGCTGATTACGGGGCCAGCGGAAATCGGCATGGACCGCCCGCCCGGCTTCCAGCCGGTCAATCTGGATGGGCTGATCGTCTATAGGAAGGGTGGCGGCGAGCTGCAAAGTTCTTTGCCCGCCTGGACGCCGCCTGTCTTGCCTAGCGTCGCCCATGAGGATGGCGTTGCCGATTACTCCGTTCCACTCGGCGATGATGCGCTGCAGCATGAAATGGCCGACGAAGACGCCTCGCTCGGCGGCGGCGAGTTGGAGGAAGAGCAGGAATTGGCCCGCCTGTCGGATCGCGGGCAGTGGATTGCGGCCTCCGGCCCGGCAAGGCGTCTGCTGGCCCGCCCCGAAACCGGTCAGGATATCGCGCTTAAGGCCATTCACGTCCTGATCGAGATCAGCGATTTCGATGGCGCCGAAAAGGCGCTGCGGCGCATGCTCTTCGTTGACCGCAAGTGCCAGATGGCTTACTACCATCTGGGGCTTCTTTTGAGTTGCCGGGGAGATCTGAAGATGGCCAAAAAAGCCTTCAAGAACGCCTACGATCTCGCGGTTGGTCTGCCCGCAGACATGCCCTTGCCGGGCGGCGAGGGCCTGACCGCGGGGCAACTGGTCAAGATGGCGGGCCTGCGCGCCCAGCTTGAGGGCGGCAAATGACGAAAGCGAAGCAGGCCGACATCGATTGGGAACAAGTACACAGCCGCCTGAAGGCCAGCAATCAGGCGATGGCCCGAGCTCTTGAACCTGATCCGTTGCAAATCGCCGCCATTCAGAAATGGCGCGCCGCCTATCTGGCCTCCCGCTCGCACGAAGATGACGCGTCCGAGGATATGCGGGTGCTGGTCTTTGGCGTCTCGCAGGAACGATTCGCCATCCCGCTCGAGGACGTCAGCGAGGTGTCCGGGGCAACGCTTTGCACGCCGGTGCCGGGCCTGGGCAATGCCCTGCTGGGCCTGGCCAATCTGCACGGCGAAATCCGCCCGGTTCTTGATACGGCCGCCTTGCTGGACATTCCCAGACAAGGGGGGGCGAATCCCAAACCCGCCTCGGTTTTGTACCTGCGCTGGGGGCAGCGTCGTCTGGGGCTGGCCGCCGACTTTCTGGAAGGCGTGCAGACCCTCGACGCCAAGCAATTGCACAAGGCAAGCGCCGAAGGGGCGGGCATGCCTCGGCGTTTCATCAAGGCGATTACCGCCGAGACGCTGGCCTTGATCGACGTTCCAGCCTTGCTGGAAGGCTCCGGCATGGGAAACAACAACGTGAATGACAGCCTGCAGGAAGGAAAACGCGCATGAACGGGCAGACAAGCATCAATTTTCTAGGCCGCTTTTCCATCTCCCAAAAGCTGGGCATGACCGCCGTCGGCGGAATGGCGGTGATCGCCATTATCGTCGGCTACACGGTGATGGCCGTCGATGCCCATCGCTCGGATGGAGAAGCGATCGATCTGGCTGGTCGCCAACGCATGCTGGCCCAAAGCGCCATGAAGGAAGTTTTGCTGACGCAAGCCGGGCGTGCGTCGTCCTACGAACAAACGCTGCGCAAGTTCGAGCAAGCGCTGGACAGTCTGGTCGAAACCAATAAGCTGGGATCGGCCGAGGCCTATCAGGCGGTCCGCCAGAAGGCGCTGCTGAACGATTTCAGATCGGCGGCTGCGACGCTGCTGGCCATGCCCATCAACGATCCGCGCGCCGCCGCCAAGCGCGACGAACTGTTGCAATTGAATCAGGCCATGACCGATGCCGCCAACGATCTGGTGCAAAAGATCGACGCCAGCGCCGAGAGTAAAATTTCCAATGTCATGCGAAACATCATTCTCCTGGGTCTGCTGGCCAGCTTGACCGCCGTCGTGATGACGCTGATCATCGCCCGCGACATCATTCATCCGCTCAGGGCTTGCGTCGCTCGCGCCAAGGACATAGCCGATGGAAATCTGAAGGTCGAACATTTGGCGGTGCGCGCCCGCGATGAGACCGGGCAACTGGCCCAAAGTTTCAATAAGATGGTGGACTCCTTGCGCGAAATCGCGGGCAAGACGCGCTCGGTGACCGAAAACCTGAATGCGTCGGCTTCCGAGATTTTCGCCACCACGAAAGAGCAGGCGGCGGCCACGCGCCAGCAGGCGGCGGCGGTGCAGGAAATCACCGCCACGGTCGAGGAAATCAACCAATCGGGCAAGCAGGTGGCCGAGCGCGCCAAACAGGTTTCCGGTTCGGCCCAGTCGATGGCCAACGCCAGCAACCTGGGTTTGCAGGCGGTGGAATCGATCGTCAAGGCCATGGAAGGCATCCGCCATCAGGCTGGTTCGGTGGCCGACAACATCGTCACCTTAAGCGAGCGCACGCAGGCCATCGGCGAAATCATCGCCAGCGTGACCGACATTGCCGAACAGTCGAATCTGGTGGCGCTGAATGCCGCCATCGAGGCCGCCGACGCCCGCGAAGATGGGCGGCGCTTTGCCGTGGTGGCGGGCGAGATCAAGAATTTGGCCGATCAGGCCAAGGACGCCACAAGGCGGGTTCGCAGCATCTTGGAAGAGATTCAGCGCGGCATCAACACCTCGGTGCTGCTGACCGAGGAAGCAATGAAGCGCGTTGAGTATGGGCGCGAAAAGGTGACCGTCGCCGAAGACGCCATCCGCAAGATGACGGCCAACGTCGCCGAAAGCGCCAACGCCTTTCAGCAGATCGGCGGCGCCACCAACCAGCAGCAGATTGGCTTCGAACAGGTGGTGCAGGCCTTGCAGGAAATCCGCCAGGCCAGTCAGCAGACCGCCAGTTCGACCGGGCAGTTGGAGGCGGCGGCGGGCGGCTTTACGGCGCTTAGCCAGCAGTTGCGGGATGTTGTCGAAAAATATCGTGTGTAGGAATGGATCTGCACGAACGCCTTCTTAACGCTTTCCGGATCGAATGCCGGGAGCATTTGGAACATATCCGCAGCCACTTCGTGATGCGTGACGAAGGCGAACTTGCGCGCCCCGAAATGGACGAAGTGTTCCGCCACGCCCATAGCCTGAAAGGGGCGGCCAGGGCGACCGATCTGCGTCCCATCGAGGCCTTGGCGCATCGGCTTGAAACGATGCTGGCGCAGATACGTTCGGGCAGTCGAGCCTTTTCATCGGACATGCGCGTTCTGGCCGGGCGTCTGGTCGATACGGTCGAAGATTGGATGGCGGCCTTCGATGCGGGCAAGGACTTGCCCGATGCCGATGCCGCCCTGGCCCTTGCCGACAAGGCGCTGGACGGCGATGGCGCGGCTGCGCCCTTGGCTCAATCCGAAGCGAGGGCGGTGCCATCCGAACCGATCAAGGCCAGTGAACCCTATGCGGCGGGCAAGGCCATTCAAAGGCCGCCTCCGAAATCTGCCCCCGCCAAGGCCGGAGACGAGCCGATCAAGGTGCGCGCCAAATCCCTGGATCGTCTTTTGCTGTCGGCGGGCGCCTTGGCCAGTGGGGCGGCCGATCAGTCGATGGTGGCCAAACGCTTGCGCCAGTTCGAAGATGTGCTGGGTGAATTGGATCGCGCTTGGCGCAATTTGCAGGCGGTGACGCCGGATTTGCGCCATCGCCACGAACGCCAAGTGCGCAACCGCGCCATCGAACGCCAGGCCGAAAGGATCGACAAGCATCTGCGCTGGCTGGGGGCCGAGATTTCCCAGGTCCGCAATCAACAGCACAAAAGCGCATGGACGGTCGAACAGATGGCGGGCGAGCTTCGCCGAGACATCCGCCAGGTTCGTTTGATTCCAGCCGAAAGCGTCTTCGCGGGCTTTCGCAAGATGGTGCGCGATCTGGCGCGCGATCTGGGCATGGAAATCGACTTCAGGACCCAGGGTTTCGACGTCGAGGCCGACCGCCAGGTGTTGGAAGCTCTGCGCGATCCGGTGATGCATTTGCTGCGCAACGCCCTGGCGCACGGCATCGAACCGCCGGAGGAACGCGTGAAGGCGGGCAAACCGGCGACCGGGCGGCTTTCTCTGTCCTTCTTGGTCGAAGGGCTATTTCTGTTGGTGACGATTGAAGACGATGGACGCGGGCTTAACCTGCAGCGCATCAAGGATCAGGCCGTCGACAGGGGTTTGATCGGTCCTCAAGAGGCTGAGGAAACCAGCGACGGCGACTTATCGCGCCTGATCTTCATGCCGGGCTTTTCCACGGCGAAGGAAGTGGGCGATATCGCCGGGCGCGGCATGGGCATGTCGGTCGTGCATGAAGTGGCGGCCCGTCTGAGCGGCCACGCGCAGTGGCAGCCCAAGGAAGGGCCCGGCACGCGCTTTTTGCTGACTGTGCCCCTGTCGGTATCCAGTCAGCGCCTGCTGCTGCTTGAATGCCAGAACCAAACTTACGCCCTGGCCGCCGAGGCGGTCAGCCGTCTGTGCCGCATCGCCGCCAGCGACGTCAAGCAGGTGGAAGGGCGTTCGCTGGTTCTGATCGACGAACGCCAAGTTCCCGTTCGCGGGCTGGACGATCTGCTGGGACTTGGGCAAAGCGGCATTAAGCTCAGCGAAGGCAATTTCCTGGCGGCCATCATCGACACGCCGCAAGGAACGATTGCCCTGGCCGTCGACGCGCTCAGCGAGGTTTGCGAGGCCGTGGTCAAGGATGTGGGTTTCTCTCTGCCGCATGGCAGCGTGGTGACGGGCGCCATCCTAAGGCCGGACGGCAGCGTGGTGGTGGTGCTCAACGCCTATGAGATGATCGCGCAGCTTGACGAATCGGACGCCGCCCCGGCGTTGATGACCGAAGAACGCGCGGCTGAGGAATCGGCCCCGGTCATTCTGGTGGCCGACGATTCCATCACCACTCGGACTTTGGAAAAGAGCATCCTTGAGGCGCATGGCTACAAGGTGCGCGTGGCCGTCGATGGGCTGGACGCGCTGATCCAGCTGCGGGCCAGCCCGGTCGATCTGGTGGTCAGCGACGTGGAAATGCCCAGGATCGACGGATTCGCCCTGCTGAAGGAACTGAAGAGCGACAAGAAGCTGGCGCACATTCCCGTCATCATGGTGACATCGCTTAAACGAAACGAGGATATCGAGCGCGGCCTGGAGTTGGGCGCCGCCGCCTATCTCGTCAAACAGAAGTTCGATCAGACCGAGCTTCTGGAAACCATCCGTCAGATATTGTAGGGGCGCATGGGGGGGAACAAGAAAATCAAGGTTCTGGTCGTCGAGGACTCGGCTGTCGTGCGCGAGTTGCTGTGCCACATCATCAGCCAGGATTCGCGCCTGGAAGTGGCGGGCGCCGTTGCCAGCGCCGAGGAGGCCATTCAGTCGCTGGAGCGGCTGAAGCCCGACGTCATCTCACTCGATATCCGCCTGCCCGGCATGAACGGCCTGGATGCCACGCTCGAAATCATGGCGACGAATCCCACGCCGATCGTGGTTGTGTCGGCGAACGTCGAATGCGAAGAGCTGAACATCGCCATGAACGCGTTGAAAGCGGGCGCCCTGACCGTGGTCGAAAAGCCCGTCGGCCTGTCGCATGAAGATTATCAGGCGATGGCGGAGAATCTTTGTCGGCAGTTCGTCATCATGAGCGAGGTGCGCGTGCTCAAGCAGGCGCGCAGGCGCGGCCTTCACTTCGGGGCGGGTTTGGATGGGCCGTCGGACGCAACCGCCATGCCGGCGCTAGAGGGCGCAAAGCAAACGCCGCCGCCCTTGATTCTGGGCATTGCCGCATCGACCGGCGGACCCAGCGCCGTCAGCCAGGTTCTGACCGGACTTGGCAAGAATTTTCCGCTGCCCGTCTTGCTGGTGCAGCACATGACCGATAGTTTTCTGCCCGGCTTCGTCAGTTGGCTGGGCGAAACGGGGCCTTTGCCCGCCCGCATCGCCCAGGACGGCGAACGCCCGCAGCCCGGAACCGTTTACGCGCCGCCCGCCGATCATCATCTGGTTCTGCAAGACGGCCATCTGCGACTGTCCAAGGGGCCGCAAGTTTCAGGCCAGCGGCCCTCCGGGACCGTGCTGTTCAAGTCGATGGCGCAAGACCTGGGCAAAAGGGGGATCGGGGTCGTGCTGACCGGCATGGGCGATGATGGAGCCGACGGCTTGCTGGCCATGCGAAAGGCGGGCGCCTACACGCTGGCCGAGGATCGTTCGACCGCCGTCGTCTACGGCATGCCAGACGCCGCGGCGCAACTGGGCGCAGTGAGCGCGCTTTTACCGCTGGACGCCATCGCCCCGCGAATTCATGATCTCATCAACAGGTCGCGCGCTGGAGGCAAGCCATGAGCAAGCGCATCATGGTCGTCGAAGATTCACCAACCCAAGCCATCCGGCTGCAATATGCGCTGGAGCAGGAAGGATTCGATTCCATCTGCGTCAATTCAGCGGAGCAGGCGCTGGAAGCTCTGAACCTGATGCTGCCCGATCTGATGATCGTCGATTATCACCTGCCGGGCGCCAGCGGCGTCGAACTGTGCCGCCGCATTCGCTTGAATGTAGCGACGCAAAGCCTGCCCATCATCATGCTGACATCCGACGCTACGGCTGATTCGCAGGTCGCGGGCCTGGACAGCGGCGCCGACGATTACGTCGCCAAGTCCGACGATTTCAACATGCTGATCCTAAGGGTGCATGGCGTGTTGCGCCGTTCGGCGCAGCCGGAAATGCTGCTGCGCCCCGCCGAGCCTATGTTCCACCAGGCGCATCTGCTGGTGATCGACGACAGTCCGACCTATCTGGAATATTTAAGGGCAACGCTGGCCGACGAAGGCTATACGATCGATGCCGCCGAGGATGGACCCAAGGGCATCGAATTAGCCAAGCAAAACAGCTATGAATGCGTGCTGGTCGATCTGATCATGCCAGCCATGGACGGCACGACGGTTTGCCAGGAGCTGGTCAAGCTGAACAGGCCGGAAGATCCGCCCATCGTCATCTTGATGATGAGCGCTTTCGAATCGCGCGACAACGCCATCCGCGCCCTTGAATCGGGGGCCGACGACTTTGTCGGCAAATCCACCGACATGGCGATTCTGAAAGGACGGATCAGGGCGCTGTTGCGCAACCGCTTCTTGCGCAAGCAAACCCAGCGCTTGATCGAAGACGCCAGAATGCGCGAAGCCAAGCTCGAACTGATGGTGGAGGAGCGGACGCAAAGCCTGCAGCGCGAAATCGAGGAGCGCAAGCGCATCGAGGAAGATTTGCTTCAGGCCAAGGAAAACGCCGAGGCGTCGAACGTCGCCAAAAGCCGCTTTCTGTCAAATATGAGCCACGAGCTGCGAACGCCCCTGAACGCCATCATCGGTTTTGCCGACGTGATGCGCCACAAGATGTTCGGCCCCTTCGATTGCGACAAGTATCGTGAATATCTGGACGACATCCACCATGCCGCGCACCATCTGCTCAGGATCATCAACGACATTCTTGACATCTCGCGCGTGGAATCGGGAAGGCTTGACCTGTATGAGGAAGAGTTCGAACTTGCCGACGCCATTCATAGCGTCGCCCGCTTGGTGGGCGATCAGGTGCGCAGGCAGGAACTGACGCTGGATATCTTGTTGGACGATGGCTTGCCGCATGTCCGTGCGGACAGGCGCATTCTGGAACAGGCCTTTCTCAACCTGCTGTACAATGCCGCCAAATTCACCCCGTCGGGCGGCGTTATCGCGGTGAGGGCGGTTCGCGAGGCGGATGGCGGCTTGGCGATCGCCTTCTCGGACACGGGGATCGGCATCGCCGCCGAAGACCTCGAGCGGGTGATGACCCCCTTCGGGCAAGTGGAAAACAGAATGCAGCGCCAGCATGCCGGAACCGGGTTGGGCTTGCCGCTCTCCGAAACCTTCATCAAGCTGCATGGCGGCAGGCTGGACATTCAAAGCGAAGTGAACAAGGGAACCACGGTGACGCTGCATTTGCCGCCCGAGCGGGTCGTCGCAAGCTGAGCGCCTGCGTCATGACGACGTCAGACGCACCAAACGCGTGTCGTTTGCCAACTGCGTCAACATATGGCGCACCCGGTTCTGCCAGATGTCGGCGAACCGCTTTTGGTCCTCTTTGTTCCCTTGGCCGGACAGGCAAAGCCCCATCAATCGCCCCATGTCGGGGTCGGCGGGCAGGACGGATGTGTCAAGCGTCAGGATGACGCGCGCCCGATCGTCGCAGCGTTCCATTGCCATGACGCCGTCGAATGATTGCGAGAAGTCCAGCAATCCGCGCCGGTCGAACCGCCCGCCTAACCCCTTAAAGCCGCTGTCTTGCGTAGCGCCGGTTAACAATGTGGCCACCGCCGCCATGACGCCCGTTACCCCGCTATTGGCAGGGCTTGGAAAGGCGACACGGATCATGCCGCGTTCGGGCGGCGAATTCGGGTAGAGGCGTTCAAGCCCACGCGCCAGCATCAGCCATGTGCCTGCAACGGTTGGGCAGGAATGGCCCGCCAATTTGACTGCGTCGGCATAGCCATAGGTGATCAGTCCGCCTTCGCTGGCCCCCAGAAATTCGCTCAAGGGATCGTACATGGTGATTTGCGGAGCCAGATCGAAAAAGTCGGGAAAGCTCATCTTCGCCTCAAAATCTAGCCTGAGAAGGTAGAACGGATCGACATTAGAACGCTCCGCTCGCATTTCGGCCTTGAGCTTGCTCAATGATCGGCAAGTTTAGCGGTTGCGAGTTCTCTTGAACCAAAACGGTCGCCGGTGTAGTTGATGCGCATGGCATCACCTCCGCTTCTGGCCCTGCGCGACGTCCGCCTTACCTTCGGCGGCTCCCCCCTGTTCGAGGGCGTCACCACCTGGGTGGGACGCGGCGACAAGACCTGTCTGGTTGGCCGCAACGGCTCGGGCAAGTCCACCCTGCTCAAGATACTGGCTGGCGAGATTCTGCCCGATTCCGGCGAATGTTTCGTCCAGCCCGGCACGCGCATCGCCACTTTGGCGCAAGACCCCGCCCTGGTCGGCCCCAGCGTCGCGGCCTATGTCGCCGCTGGACTGCCCGCGACCGAGCAAGACCAGCATTACCGGGTCGAAGCGGTCCTGGACGCCCTTAAGCTGGACGGGGCGCGCGATCCCGCGCTGCTGTCGGGCGGCGAGGGCCGCCGGGCGGCGCTGGCCCGCGCCCTGGTGTGCGACCCCGACGTCTTGCTGCTGGACGAACCCACCAACCATATGGACCTGCCGACCATTCTATGGCTCGAGCAAACATTAAGCGCCTTTGCGGGCGCGCTGGTGGCGATCAGCCATGATCGCCGCTTTCTGGAAACGGTGTCGCGCCAAACCCTGTGGCTGGAGCGCGGCCAGGTGCGCCGTTCCGAACAGGGCTTCGCCGCCTTCCCCGCTTGGCAGGAAGAGACCTATGCCGCCGAAGAGGCCGAGATGGCCCGCATGAACACCAAGCTGCGCCAGGAGTTGCACTGGCTGGCGCGCGGCGTCACGGCAAGGCGCAAGCGCAATATGGGGCGGCTGCGCGCGTTGCAGGGCCTGCGCAAGGATCGCGGCGAGTTGCTGAAGGCCAAGACGGATGCGGGTCGTTCAGCCAAGCTGGGCGCCGATGCGGGCGAGCTGTCCGGTCGTTTGGTGATCGAAGCCGATGCGATCAGCAAACAGTTCGAGGGCGCTGTGATCGCCAACGGCTTTTCCACCCGCATCATGCGCGGCGACCGCATCGGCTTTGTGGGACCCAACGGCGCTGGCAAGACCACGCTGCTGCGGCTGCTGACCGGCGAGTTGGAACCCGATTCCGGCAGCGTGCGCCTAGGCACCAATCTGGAGCCAGCTTATTTCGACCAGCGGCGCGAACTTCTCGATCCCGAGCGCAGCGTCTGGGACACGTTGACCGAAGGGCGCGGCGACAGCGTCTGGGTGCGCGGCCAGCCTCGGCATGTGATCGGCTACATGAAGGACTTTCTGTTTTCGGAGGCCCAGGCCCGCACGCCGGTCAAGGCTCTGTCGGGCGGCGAGCGCAACCGTCTGCTGCTGGCCAAGCTGTTGGCCAAGCCCTCCAACCTGCTGATCTTGGACGAACCCACCAACGATCTGGACATGGACACGCTCGACATGCTCGAGGAAATGCTGGCCGAATACGAGGGCACGCTTCTGGTGGTCAGCCATGATCGCGATTTTCTCGACCGCCTGGTTACCAGCGTCATCGCCGTCGAAGGCGGCGGCGATGTCAGCGAATATGCGGGTGGCTATTCCGATTATCTGCGCCAGCGCCCCGTGGCCGATCCAGCACCGGCCAAGCGCGAGCCGGTCCGTTCGGTTGCGCCGGTTCGGCCCAAAGCGGCGCCGTCGCGTCTTAGCTACAAGCAAACCCGAGAGCTGGACGAGCTGCCCGCCCGCCTTGACGCCCTGGCTGGCGAGATTGCACGGCTGGAAGGCCTGCTGGCCGATCCTGGCCTGTTCGCCCGCGACCGTACCGGCTTCGAAGCCGCCGTCGCCCGCCTCGACCTTGCCCGCACGGAATTGGAGGCGGCGGAGGAACGCTGGCTCGAGTTGGAAACCCTGCGTGAGGAACTAGGCAAGTAGTCAAAATTTTTCATCAACAAAAGGAGATCGTCTTGAAGACTGTAATCATGATGGCGGCGTTGGTTGCCTGCGGGTTGACGTTCGGGGCGAGCACGGTCCGCGCCGCCGAAGGCGAATGCTGGACGGCGCAGTTGCTGGTGGACAAGGCGATCAGTCATTACAAGGCCGTTGGTCAGGAAAAAGCCTTTGCCGATTTCATGGACAAGGGGAATCCCGGTTGGGTAAATAACGGGCATTATGTCGTCGTCTCGACCATGGACGGCATCTTTAAAACTCATACCGTCAATCCAAAATTTATAGACAACACCGATTTGCCGATGCTTAAGGACACGGATGGCATCCTGATTATTCAAGAGATGGTCAAGGCCGGGAAATCCGGTCCCGACGGCGCCTGGGCCAAGTACACATGGGTCCATCCCGAGGCCAAGAAATGGGTGCCCAAGCATACTTGGGTGAAGCCTAGCGGGGAACTGCTGTTCATGGATAGCTGCTATCCTTGACAGTCGTTTCGCGCTTGTCGGTCGGGCCTGGCGATAAGCCAGAACGCAAGGGCGTTCAAAACGCCCAGCGGTCCGAAGGACAAGGCGGCGGCTCCTAAAAGATGCGGCTCGTACTGGAAATAGTCTTGGGCTTGCTCAAGCGATTCATCCATGAACAAAAACAAATATGTCGGCACGACAGTCCCAATGACGAATCCTGCAAGGAGATACCAGACCAACTTTCGGGCGTTCAGTTTGATCAGCAGGATATGACAGGCAATTCCAAACGTCAGGGCCACGCCATAGCTGACGATGGCGCCGATGAATGCAAAAAGAAGGGCGCCGCCCAAGGAATCCCAGGCGAACAGAAGAAAAATGGCAAGTGCCGTCGCTCCCGGCGAGACGGCATAGGCGATTGCGATTCTACGGCTTATCAAGCATGTCTCCCGCCAGCATGAACCATTGCGTCAATCAAATCGCACCCACTTGCGCAAAAACGCCTTCCAAGTCTCTCGGCACGCCCGCGATCACCTGCAAGGCCCCCTTGCGATCGACAAAAATCAGGGTTGGATAGCCGGTCAGGTTTATTTTGGGAGCGATCGTCTTGACGGTTGCCTCGGACAGGGCCAGCGCCATCAGCGCCTGGGTGTTCTGTTGCAGGTCTTCGATCTCGGCGTCCGGTTGAAGGAAGATGCGCGCCAGCATTCCAAGCGACCGGCTGGAGACGGCATTGAGATTCTGGTTGATCGCCCGGTCGTTGCGGCTGCCGCTGGCGACCCATCTAAGCTGTATGTCCAAGCGCCCCTCTCTGGTTCTCTGGTAAAGAAGTTTGCAGACCGGACACCAAGGCGCGTACACCACATAGACATAGCGCTTGCTTCGCGGCCCATCGCCGATCCAGGGCGCTTGGGACAAGGCGTTCAGCACCTCATTCTCTGGCGCTGTCTCTGACGCCAAAGCGGGGAAGGACAGCATCATGCCCAACCCAAGGGCCAGCGCCTTGCGGCGGTTGATTGTCATGCGGGTGTCTCCTGAACTTGCGTGCCGCGTTAGAAATTGGGGTGCGAACTGGAGGTTGAATTAAGCGGACAGAGTGGGGCAAAAATATGACTGCGGTTTTCGGTGCCCCCTTAAGTCAATCCATAATGTTGACATGATTGTTGTCGCATGATGGCATCCATCAGGGGAGGGGAGCAAGCGGTCCGGCCTGCTTTCGCATTTGGGCCAATGAGCGCCCCCTCGATCCCGGCCGAGGAGGAGTTCAGATGTCCCTGCGCGTCGCATCCTTTCTTGTTGGAGCCTCCTTGTTGGCATCCGCCAGTTCGGCCTGGGCCTGCGGCTACCGAGAGATCGACATGGGCCACGGACATCCCGCCATTCCCTTGGCCTTTTCCAACAGTGAAACCGGTGAGAAGGGTCTGATCTGGAAACTCTTTGGCCATCTGCCTGCGCAGGGCGCGGGCTTCATCCGCCTGCAGCCATCCGAGACGGGCGACCGCTGGGAAGCGATCTCTGAGGGTGAAGACGAGTTGGCGAAATGGCGGTTCACGCCGACGGGCAACGATCAGAAGCGGGATGGCGGGTTGGTTCTGCGCGTATCGGCCAAGAAGGAAGGGGCGACGAACATCCCCCTGCGCTATGTGCCAGCGAGCGGCGCGCCGCAAGACTTGCACTTTCGCCTTTACGTCTCCCCTCCCCCGTCGCCGCCCGAGCCGCAGACGCTAAGAGTCGAGGGCGAGACCTTCAGGGGCCGCGTCGACAATCACAGCACATTTCTCATCCACTTGAAGAAGCCGCTTGCGCCCGGCCATCGCTGGGAGGTCAAGGAAGCCGTTTATCAGGAATGGGACACCAGCAACGGCGACAAATGGCTGCCCATTGACGTTTCCCGGCGCCAGGGCGAGGAGGGGCATTTCATGACGTCGGCGCAAGGACAATCCGCTCGCATCGTCTTCGTCCAGAAAGGAAGTGACGGGCAATATTCTGCAGAAACGGTAACGCTGCTGCTTGATGTTACTCCCACGGCAATGTGCTGACATGGAAAAATATGCGCGCGTCCTCCATCTAAGAGCTTTTGCGATTTTTGTGCTGGCGCTTTCGTCTAATGCCTTGTTTGCAGCGCCCGTCATTGCCGCCTCTCTGTCTTGCAAATCGGCAAGCGAAGTCGAATGTCGCCCAACGGGCTGCGAGAGCCAAGCCCAGCACAGTGCGCTGACGGTCGATATCAAAAGCCGGGAGATTACATATTGCGCTGGCGAAGGATGCTACGGCGCCCGCGTCGCATTGGTCAAAGCCCAGGATGGTGGAATGTCGTTCGCCTTTGACGCCAAGCCACAAGATGGGCGGCTGGGCGAGCGGGTCGATAGGCTGGCCACCATCCATCCCGGCGGAAAAACGGCAACGGTCGGCAGCTTCCTTGCCGACGGCACGGTTCTGTTCAGCCGCATGGACTGCGAGAACCAGCCATGATCCAGCGCCTGCTGCATTTCATCCATGCCAAGAAGGGCAGTCCATCGTCTGATCGCGACAATCTAATGACGCTGGACGAGGTGGCGGCAAGGCTCGGCGTCGATGTCGTGGTTGTTCGTCGCTCCATCGCCAAGGGTGACTTGCCTGCGGTGCGAACCGGCAGGCAATTGAAAGTCGAGCGCGGCGCGTTTGAGCAAGCGCTGGCCATCGCTGGCGCGCATTACGGGCCAGCGCCATGATATTTGTCGTCAACCATAGTTGCATAAGGGGACGAATCATGCGGTTTTGTCTGATGCTGTTCGCGGCCCTTGTTGCCGCTGTGGCGCCCATGACCGCTGAAGCCAGCCAGGATATCTTGCCGTCATGCGGCCAGAGCCAGAGCAGTATCGAAGAAAAAATGAATCTCGATACCGGCAGCTATATTCGGTCGGCCAATCTTGATCGTGGCGCAGTCGTTCCCTTTGCCGTCGGCGCATTCCATCTTGGCAAAGACGCAACAGGCTGTCTCGACAAGGCGATCGCCTGGCTGCAGGCCCATCCGGAACGCATGGCGAAACTTGAAGGTCATGCCGACGAATCTGGAAGCGATGAATACAACCTAGCTATTGGCGAGAAGCGCGCCAACAGCGTGCTGGCCTATATGACGGCCAACGGCATATCGCCCTCCCGACTTTCAGTCGTCACCATGGGCCGCATGCGCCCCTTGTCGCAAGAGGCGGGCGGAAAATTGAACGGCCGGGTCGAAATCACGCTTGGCAAATGAAGGTGCGATGCAAATGACGCAACAAGGATTGACCGTGGCGTTGAACAAGATCCTGCGCGAAGAGTCGCGTTACGCAACGGGCCTTGAGAAAGGCGGCGAGTTTGGGCGCGCCAAACTGGCCAGGGCGGCCATCGACGGGGTCAAGCTGGCGCTTAAAACCGCCGCCATGGCAAACGACAAACCCTTCGACATCGCTTTGCGCGACGCCTTGACGGAAAGGCGCGCCGATTACAACGAATATTGGAACGACCCGGACGGGGTGGGAACCTCGACATTCTTTCGCGCCCTCAATCTTGTTGACGAGGACTGAGCATGAAAAAACGTTTATGTGCGACATTGGCGCTATTGGCGGTTAGTCTGGCGGGCTGCGTACCCCTGGTGCTGGAAAGTAAAAGCACCTACTTCGCCACCAGCGAATACAGCTATCCTCTTGCCGATGGCGTTTATGTTCTGGGCACGCCGATGAGCGCCCCGGCGAAAATTGCGCGAGAAGCAAACCACATCACCATCACAACGACAAATGACGATGGCAAGGAAGTTGCCCTGATCGGGGGCTTGATCGCTCTGGCAACCCCAGGACATTTCATCTTTCAGGTGACCGACGGAATCGAGAGCGGCAAGCCCGCCGATAAGACCCCCGAAGAGGCCACCTATGTCCCGATGCGCATCATGTCAAGTGGCGAGGTGCATTGGTATATGGGGCCGAAGGGTTCCAATAAGGATTGTGACGCATTCCTTCTGGCGCACGGCTTCCGGCCTCGCGACTATGGCGCGTGGGATCACCCAAAAGACTTTTCCAAAGAGCAATTAAAGGCGTTCTACGAAGATCTCGCACCATTGCTGGATCGGAGTCCAGATACATGGGAAGCCGTGAAAATGATGCGGGTCACTAAGTCATGAAGCGAGATCTTTTTGCTCTGTCCCTTCTTGGCTTGGCGGCCTTGGCGA
The DNA here is from genome assembly GCA_015231795.1 of Alphaproteobacteria bacterium. Taxonomy (NCBI): domain Bacteria; kingdom Pseudomonadati; phylum Pseudomonadota; class Alphaproteobacteria; species Alphaproteobacteria bacterium. The sequence goes on from JADGAX010000009.1 coordinate 107,711, forward strand.
CGCCCTCCTATGCCTGTGGCGGCAATGCCGATCTCAATCCGGGCGAGCCTGCGTTCGCTCCCAGTTCCAAGCTTGTCAATCAAGAGCATCTTCTGAATGTGTCTTTCACGCACATCAGTCCGCTTCTAAAATTGCAGGCAGGCAAAAGCGGATATGTCAGGCTTGGCTTCTTGTCTCCAGACGACAAATGGGAAATCAGACATTCCACGGAGCGGAATTGGAACGACATTCTCAAGCCAGTCGAAAACGAATATATGTCCCTGCGTGGGACGCGAGATGGAAATGTGATCACCCTTTTTGTGTCTGGAAAGGCGGAAGGCCAAAGCAGTTTCCATCTGGCCTATCTGCCGCAGAAGGGATCGCCCGCCTATGGGCCGAGCAAAAGATTGATCCCCATGCCGATCATCGTGAAGGTGCTGGCGCCATACGTGTTCGTTCCGAAGGTTATGGTCGTGGAGGGCGACGTAGACGCCAGCAAGGCCTCGGTTGATGGCTACAGTTCCTTTTTCGCCCGTCTGCCGCCTGCGATGGCTGGCCACCAGTGGGAAGTGGCTGATGCAATGCAAACCTCATCCGACCCGAGCGCTGACAAGCAAGGGCCGTGGCAGCCGCTCGAGGTTGCGCCAAGAAAAATGGAGAACGGCGATTTCCACATCGGCACGCCTTCATACGGCACGATTAAAATCGTTTTCGCGATGAAAGACGGTGGAACTGGGATTGCGACCAGCAAACTCACCCTAGCCTTAAGGGTGAACCCCAGACCTAAGTGCTGAACCTGCCATCGGCCATCGTCATCATATCGGGGAAATCATGAAACGTTTGCTGAATGTCATAGCCATTGCGTCGGGGTTGTGGATATTGGCGACACCAGCCAGCGCCGCCTGCACGAGCCAGGAGATTGTGTCCTTGACCAATTCAGGCTGTGATTTTGCCTGCATCCAGAAGAAATGCCTTGGCGAAGCTGCGCCGCCAGAGACTGCGCAACCTGAACCCAACCGGTTTGAAAAGCGCCAGCAGGCCTATGAGCGCTGGCGCAAGGTGCAACCAGCCGGGGCGCCCAATAGCAAGGATGATTATTGGATGGCCTATGAGAAATACGGCAAAAGCAAATTCACGGCCATCAACAATCGTGATCCGCGGGGCCTTCGCGCCTACATGGAAAAACTTCCGCCGGACGAAGAGGAAAGACGCGATCTCATGAGTGCGATTGAAGATTGGGAAAGGAGCGCGGCTCGCAACGAGACGTTTTCCGAACTGACGAAAATCGACAATCGGCTAAAGCAAAGAGTCGCCGATGCCCAGAATCTGGCGGGCCGACAGTCGCAGTATCAGGAGATTGCTTATATTGGCGAAGCCATCAACGACAAGATGAGGGTTGTGGAAGGCATTGCCGGTTGCTCTGGCTCGCTTGGATATTTCCGCGAGGCGCTTGGCTATGTCAGGTCAGCCCAGTCGGCGCATCGCCATGAGAGCTGGTCCAGGGTTCGCGCCGCCTTAAGCGACATGATCGACAGCCTAAACACTGGCAATGAAGACCTGTCTTCCTGCGTCAACAAACGTTAGCGGCCTTCTTTCCCACGGCGAATAGGACCGCCAACGCTTGATCGCACGCCAATTTAGCGATGGTTCTGGTGGCGGGCGAATTTCCCGTCATGGGATCTCTCGTGCTGGGGCCGCTCATGTCTGGCATTGCCGTATATGGGGCCATAACTCCTGGCCGGGTAAAGACTGCTTGGCGGCTGGTAGGCGTAGGATGAGGGCGGTTGGTACCCGTATCCATAGGAGCTGGCTGGCTGCTGATAGCTGTTAAGCCCGCTGAGCAAGGCGGGATCAATCAGGCAGCCGGTCAGACTCATGCTGAGCGCTGCGACGGCGATGAGCGGGCGAATTTTCATGGAACCTCTCCTGTACCCTTGTTGGGAAACTATGGAGAGCAAAACTATCCCCGCACCATGACGTTATGTTGGCGGGAATATGGTATTTTAGCCTTAAAGCCGCAACTGCGCCGCTCGGTGGTTGGATGGCGTTTCTTCGCGGGACCGTGACGGCGTCGGCTTCAGACGATCCGCTCTAAACGCCCAAGCTGATGCTGGGCAATATTGTGTTTCTGGCGCGTTCGATGTCTTCGGGGAAGTCGATTTCAATCCAGGGCGTCCCGGAAATGTCTTCAATCGAGAAAATCTCAGGCTCGGCCAGCATAAGGTCGCGCATCGCGGGTTCATAGGCAAGGTGCAGGTCGCCCCGTTCTATGTAGGGGCGAAGAGATTCCACCAGCCGCGGCCCGTCGGCGGAACCGAACTTGGCGAATCCCGGCCACTCGCCGATGGCGTCATAGTCTAGGTCAGCGGGCAAGACCTTGCCGAATTCGACGATCCGCCCGGATTTCAGGCACAGTTTTACCGGCTCGTCGCCCGGCGTGTAGTCGCGGTCCAGCAAAAAGACGGTTCCCTTCCGTCCAGCCAGTCTTTGCATCATCAAGGGCGGATAGAGGACGTCGGCATCCATGAACAGCACATCGTCACTTCCATCCAGCACGTCGCGCGCCAGCCACAGCGACAGGATCGGCCCCTTTAGGAAATTGGGGTTCTCGACGAAGCGCACGAAATTTGAAGCGCCCAGCCGGGCAACCGCTTCGCGCAGCAGTCCCTGTCGGTAGCCGACCACCATGGTCAGGTCGCTCACGCCGAGATTTCTCAAGATCGACAGATGGCGCTCCAACAGCGTCATGCCCTCGAATTCCAGCAGCACCTTTGGCGGCGCCGTTTCATCCCCGCCGAACAGTCTTTTGCCGATACCGGCGGCCAGCATGATCGCGCGCATTTGTTCCCTTCCTTGAAATATCAAGTTACAGTTTAATGTCGCCCCATGGTCCTCTCAAGCCGAATCGTGCTATGTCAGGGCCGCTTTGCTCACAGGCTTCAAGGATTGCCGACCATGGACAAGGTCCCCCTGCTTCTGACGCCGGGTCCGCTTACCACTTCCGCGACGGTCAAAGCGGCCATGCTGCGCGACTGGGGGTCGCGCGATCCCGGCTTCATCGCCATGAACGCGCGGATTCTTGAGCGTCTTTGCGCCATCGCAGGGGGCGAAGCCGGTTATGCCACCGTGCCGGTGCAGGGCAGCGGCACCTTCGCCGTCGAGGCGATGATTGGAACGCTTCTGCCTAGAGACGGCGGCAAGCTGTTGGTTCTGGTGAACGGCGCCTACGGGCGTCGCATGGTGAAGATCGCCCAGGTGCTTGGCCGTTCGGTCGCTTTCATGGAATGGGCCGAGGATGAAGCCGTATCGCCAGTGATGCTGGATGAGCGTCTTGAAAGGGATGTCGGCGTCACCCATGTCGCCATCGTTCAGTGCGAGACCACGTCCGGCATCCTGAACCCGGTCGAAGAGGTTGCCGCCGTCGCAAGGCGTCATGGCCGCGCTTTGCTGGTCGATGCCATGAGCGCTTTCGGCGCCCTTCCCATCGATGCCGAAACGACAGGCTTTCTCGCCCTGGCCGCCTCCAGCAACAAGTGTCTGGAGGGCGCCCCCGGCCTTGGCTTCGTGATTGCTAGAAGGAGCGAGTTGGAAGCCGCCGCCGGCAATTCCCATTCCCTGTCGCTCGATCTTCACGATCAATGGAAGGGATTCGAGACAAATGGGCAATGGCGTTTCACGCCGCCGACCCATGTGATTGCGGCCTTGTCCCAGGCTTTAGACGAATTCGACGCCGAAGGCGGGGTCAAGGGCCGTGGGGGGCGCTACCGGGAAAATTTGGATATGCTCGTCTTGGGCATGCGCGCCCTGGGTTTCCAAACGCTGCTGGCCGACGAAGTTCAAGCGCCGATCATCGTCACCTTCCGCATGCCTGCCGATCCTGCCTTCGATTTTCAGGCCTTCTATCAGGCGATGGCCCGGCGCGGCTTTCTGATCTATCCCGGCAAGCTGACGGTGGCCGACAGTTTCAGAATGGGATGTATCGGCAGGCTGAGCGCCAAGGACATGGAAGCGGCGGTTGGAGCGGTCAAACAGTCGATGGCGGAAATGGGCGTTGCCGACGGAAGACCTTGAGGTGGCTTTATTGCTGCTTTTCGGAACTCTTCAGATAGACGAGACCGACCAGCCCCCCCCAACCCAACCAGCATAATTCGCGCGCCCGGCGCACCAGAGCGACGGCCAATCCAAGATCCGCGGAACCGGCGATGGCGGCATAAAGCAGCAGGAACGTTCCTTCCTGCACGCCCAGCGAAGCGGGCATGATGAAAATCGCGCTGCGGACAAGCTGGATCGCCGCCTCGATGATCCAGGCATCGGTCATGCTGACGGGTTGGCCAAGCAGCCAGGAAATTGCCCAGACTTCCAGAATGCCCAGCAGCCAATTGACGAAGGCCAGACCGATGGCGGCCAGGAATCTGGCTCGGTGCTTGGTGTAGAAGCGCACCAGCATGTCGTCGAATTCCTGGATTTGCACGATGCGATGGGCAATCTTGTGTCCGCCAGGCAGGACCGACAGGCGCTTCGATATCCGCGAGGTCATTCTGACCCGCTGGATCAAAAAGAAAGCAAGAATGGAAAGAGCAAAAACGCCAAGCCCCGCGCCACCCACAGACTTGTAAACGACCGGCAGTTTCTCGGACTGCACCATGAAGGCAAAGCCGATGGCGAGGAACAGCACCAGGGCGATCATATTGACGGTTTTTCCCAGCACCAGCGAAGCGGTCCCCGCTTTAAGCCCGATGCCAAACCGCCGCTTCAAGATCAGGGCCTTCACGGGTTCGCCGCCCATGCCGCCGGCGGGCAGGACGGCATTGAACATCTCGCCCACCAGGCGAATATTGAAGATGCGCTTGAACCAGGCGAAGGACAGCGGGATTTCAACCAACGCCATATGGAAGGTGAAGGCGTCGATGGCGAAGGCCGCGAGATATAAAAGCAGAATGGCAAGAAAGCCGGGCGCGCCCACCTTCAGAACCATCGACCAGACTTCGCCGATATCCGTCTGAAGAACCACCGCGACGAGAAGCCCGACCCCCAGAAGAATATACAGGAGCTTTAATAGCCTCATGACTGGATCAGACGTGAAAGCGGCGGGCGAATGACAGAAATTGCAAAGCCCAATATACCTGCGCGCCGATGGCGCCCGCCGGAAGCAAGAACCAAAGGCCGTCAACCAAGGCCAGCATCAGCACCAGAAAGCAGAAATCCGCTCGGCTCAATTCGCGAAAGACAAACACCGTCCATTGGAAGAACCCTTCTGGCTGAGAAGACGGCTCGGGCGGCTTGTCCTTGGCCGATCTGGCATCGACGGTCTCAAGATATTGCCCGATAAAATAATTGATCGAGCTGCCAGCGGCGGCGGCATAGCCGAACCAAGCCCAGATGTCCGACTGGCTTTGCGCCGACACGCCGTAACCCAGGGCAAGAAAGAAGGCGGCATGCACGATCCAGTCGACGAAAGAATCGAACCGCTTGCCGAACTCGGAACACTGGTTCTTGCTCCTTGCCACCTCTCCGTCGCAATTGTCGAGAATGTAGGCGCCGATCAGCAGCAGGGCGGCGATGATCTGGGCGTTGATGGCTAGGCACCAGGCGCCAGCCAGCCCCAGGATCATCGCTGTGGCGGTAACCTGATTGGCCGAGATCGGCAGGCGAAGCAGAACCGGCGTCACGAAGGACGACAGGCGGCGGACGAGCGGAAAGGCGGATGCGTGATTCATGGCCGAAGATTAGACAAGATGCCGCCCGGCGTGAAGACAAGTCTTGACAGGAATGGCCCCAAAGATCAGTTTTCCGCCATGAAAACCGACCCCTGGGATCAAAAAGCGGCGCGCGTGCTGGTTCGGCCATTGACGAAAACGCCGATCCACCCGAACCATGTAACGATTTTCAATATTCTGATGGCGCTTGTCGGCGCTTGGCTGATCGCCAAGGGTGACGCGACGTCGGTCGGCTGGGGGGCGACCTTGTTCGCCTTGTCGCGCTTCCTTGACCATTTCGACGGCGAACTGGCCCGCCAGACGGGCAAAACGTCGAAACTCGGCTACTATCTGGACTATGTCGCGGGCGGCGTCAGTTTTGGCGCTTTGTTTTTGTCGATGGGTATCGGCTTTTCACAAGGATTGCTGGGTGGCTGGGCCATTTTGTTGGGAGCGGCCGGCACCTTTTCCGCCGTGTTTTCCGTCTTTCTCAATCTGGGCATCGACAAGGCCAGCAAGTTCGAGGAGGGCGAGGCCATCGGCTATCCCGCTTTCGCCGGATTCGAGCTTGAGGACGGCGTCTATCTGATCGCCCCGGTCGCTTGGTTCGGCTGGCTGGAATATTTCTTCATCGCCGCCGGAATCGGCGCAACGGTCTACACCGTTTGGACGCTGCTCAATCTTTTGCGTCTGCGGCGGGGAACAGGAATTTCCTGAATTTCAGAAAGAAGAATATCGCAAACGCTGGCGCTCCGATGGCCGCCAGGGCCAGCAGAATCTGCGACAGGCCAAGCCAGATCAGAATCGGAATGGCCAGCATGCCGTCATCGGGATCGAAGCCGCCCGACCCATGCATTTCGGCGGCGCGAGCACCCTGAAGCGCTTCGGCCCGCATGACCAGCCATAAGATCGCGGCGACGGCGCCACCCGCCATGAACCCCATCGGAACGGCGAAGGCGCCGAAAAATCCATCGCGAAGACCAATGCCCAATCCCACGAAGATCAAAGCGTTCGAAAGACTGTCGGCGATCAGGTCGTATTTGTGGCCCCAGGGGCTGGTTTTGCCGGACAGGCGGGCCAGTTCGCCATCGGCACGGTCAAGGACCATCGACAACAGAAAAACGCCGCCGCCCCAAGCCGCCAGCGAAGCGTCGCCGCTGGCGACCAGCGCCGCCGCGCCGATGCCACAGGCCAGTCGCAAGGTGGTGATCTGGTTGGGCGTGACCGGCGTATTGACCAGCGGACGCACGCCCAGACGGGAAATCTTGTGAATCCAGGTATTGTGGCTCATGACGGCTCAGCTTTCGAGAAACGCTTTGAAGCGGCGCGCCACCTCGGGCGGCTTCACGGTCGGCCTGCCCAACTTGTCCATCGAGCCTAGCCGAATCCGCGCATGAACAAGATGAGGCCCATCCTTGGCCAAGGCAAGCGCCAAAGCCCGTTCGAAACCGGCAACATCGTCCACAGCCGTGGCCGCCGCATAACCCGAAGCCAGGGCGACCTTTGCAAAATCAACGCTGTCGGAAACGGTCATCTGCCCGCCCGTCGAATCATGAACGCCGTTGTCGAAAAGGATGTGGATCAGGTTCTTGGGGCGATAGGCGCCGATGGTGGCGAAGTTGCCCATCTTCATCAGCGCCGCACCGTCGCCATCCAGAACCACGACTGGCCGCTTGCTATTCAAGGCCACGCCCAGCCCCATGGCGCTGGCGCCGCCCATCGATCCCACCTGATAGATATGCTGGTCGCGGTCGGCCAGCGTGAACAGCTCGCGCCCGCACTTGCCGGTCGTAGCGACCACCGCGGCGCTTGAGGGGATGGCGGACAATAGACTTTCAAGAAGCGCTGCGCGCGAAGCACGCTCGCCATGTCCTTGCAGATCGTCGAAGGTTCCCAGGGGGAAGGACTGCGGTCTGTCTTGGTGCAGCGCTTCGTCCTCGACGCTGTCCTTGGCCATGATGAAGGCGAAGGGAAGGCCGCTTTCTTCCATGCTGGCCCAGGCCTTACGCAAGGCTGGTTCGACCTGTTCCGGTTCGGAAGGAAATGGCAGGTGCGGCACGCGCATGACGTCCAGCAGACTCGCGGTGATTTCCCCCATCAATTCGTGCTGCGGCTCATCCTTAAGACCCGGCTGGCCGCGCCAAGTGACGATCATCAAGGTTGGGATGCGAAAAGGCCAGTTCAGCGAAGTGAGCGGATTGACGGTATTGCCCAGGCCTGAATTCTGGCACATCACCACGGTTCGCCGACCCGCCAGCCAAGCGCCTGCGGCGATGGCCACGGCTTCGCCCTCGCTGGCTGCTCCCACATAGCTGATCGAACGGTCGCTGATGACCCGGTTGATCATCGGAGTCAGAAACGAGCACGGCACGCCAGTATAGAAATCGATGCCCTGCTCGGCGGCCGTTGCAAGAAACTGCGCGGCTTTGATCATGGTCAGCGCTTACAGGAAGTTGCGGGCGCGGGCCAAGCCGAAGGCGTCGTTGACATCCAGCCAATGTCCGGACGTGTAGACGACTTGCGGTTTTGCGCCCCTGGCAATCAGTCGGTGCAGGAGATTGGCCATCGAGGACTTATCCAGCTCGCCCGTTTCCTTCATGGCCGCCAGTTCCGCCTTGACCAGTTCGGCCCCTTTGGGACTAAGGCGGACCAAGCCGATCCATTCGCCGTGGGCCTTCTGCCAATCCAGGTCCTCGCCGATTTCCAGAAGATCGACCGGCTGGTCGTGGATCAGATGGTCTGGCGTGCAGGGCGAAGAGCAAACGACCAGATCGGCCGATGGGCGCTGCGCCGGATCGGGGCGGCTGGAATCGGCGACCAGAACGATGTCGCCCTTGGCCCCCAGCATCAGTCCCAACACATGGTCGCGGAACAAGATGTCGCCGTAAGCGACGATGCATTCACCATTGAGACGATCGGCGGCGCAGGCAAGCGAAGACAGTTCGCCGGTGGTTTCATGTCCGTCGTTGACGATCTTGCGAATGTCGGGAAGCGAGATGGCCTCGTGCTTATAGCCGCCAACCACTGTCACGTCGTCGGAACCGGCGCCATGCAGCGAGCGGACCAGGCGTTTCAAGATCGGCTCGCCGCGCACGTCCAGCATGCATTTGGGTCTGTCCTCGGTCAGCTCCGCCAGTTGCTTGCCGCGCGAAGCCGCCAGAATCACCGATGAGATGCGGCGGCGATTGTCGGGCAGATAGCGCTTCTCGGCCTCGGCCACCTCATGGGTCGCCGTCAGGTCGAAAACGTCTGTCAGGTTGGCGACCGCGCCTTCGATGCCGACCAAACTTTCCTCTTGCTTGATCTTCAAGCTGACTTCGCGCATGGCGGCCAGCGATGCGCGCAGATTGTGATTGGCCCAGATGATGGTCGAAACGCCCGCCTCGCGGAAACGCTGGGTCGGCGTGCGGTAATACATGGTGGGCACGATCACCACCGGGCAGCGGTTTCCCCATTCTCTTAAGAAGTGCAGGATTTCGTCTGGATTCGACTTCTTCGAATGGATCAGCACGCCGTCGGCGCCCGCCTTGTGGTAGGCCTCGGCGCGCTTCAGCGCTTCTTCCATGCCGCGCCCGGCGATCAAGGCCTCAAGCCTAGCGATGATCGAGAAATCAGGATCCGTCTGGCTGTCCTTGCCTGCCGTGATCTTGCCGGAAAATTCGCTGATGTCGGCCAGCGACTGGTCGCCATCGAGAAACGAATTTGTTTTTGGGAAGATCTTGTCCTCGATGCAGACGGCGGCGACGCCGCGCTGGCACAATTTCTTGACCAAGCGGCGAAAGTTGTTGAAGTCGCCATAGCCGGTATCGCCATCCAGAAGAATGGGGATCGATGTGGCGTCGGCCATGAATTCCAGCACTTCCAGAACTTGCGTCCAGGAGGCTTCGTTGCGGTCGCGCACCCCCAGGGCAGTCGAAATCGACAGGCCGGATGCCCAAATTCCCTCGAATCCGGCATCCTCGACGATGCGGGCAGACATGCCGTTATGGGCCTCCATCAAGAAGGTCAATTGCGGCGAGGTCAGCAACTCGCGAAAGCGCTTGGCCTTGGACTTGGGACTCTGGGATGGCTTGATGGAGCCGGTCATGCGACGTGCGACCTTTCGAACTGAAGCGGCTTAATTTAGAGGGATGCTAAACAAGACGGCTTTGGGACCCCTAGTTAGCAAAAAATCAAGCCGAGGAAAATGCCTATTGTTACGGAAAGTTGACAGAGATCATGGCGACGCCTGCACATTCAGGGGCTTAATTCCGGCCGGAACAGTGACCTAGCGGGTCATGTCCAAAATCCATTCTCGTTCAGTCCGGCACGGGCGAAGGCAAGTGAAGGACAGATGGCTTGCAGATTTCCGTTTGTGTGCCATAGCGAGAGTGGCTAGGATCGCCACAAAATTGTCACATGGGGTGTTCAAAAAATGGCTCTGACGGATGAACAGAAACAGAATTTCAAGACTCAAGGCTTCCTGATTTTCAAAGGCTTTTTCAGCCCGGCTGAAATGGCCAAACTGTCGGCCTTTCTTGATCGCCTGCGAGACACCAAGGCGGAAGAAGGAAAAGAGGCCAAGTACTACGAAAAAAGCCCGCTGACCGGCGAGCCGATCCTGGTGCGCGTGGAAAATCTGTTCGGCGGCCTGAACCCTGCCGAAGAAGCCCTTCTCATCACCGATCGCGCCAAGGCAATCCTGGCCGATATGTTTGGAGAGCAGCCCACGCTGTTCAAGGAGAAGGTCAATTACAAGGTTCCCGGCTGCCGTCCCGATAAGCTGCACCAAGATCAGGCCGCGGGCTGGAACGCCTATTCCGACTTCTTCATCACCATGGGAATCATGGTCGATGCCAACCACAAGGGCAATGCGGCGCTCAGCTTCATGTCCTCGGGCAATTACAAAAAGGAATTGATGGGGCCGGAATGGCAGGTGCTGACGCATGACGACCCGCCCTACAAGCCGGAAAACGAATACATGCTGATCGAGGGCCAGCCCGGCGACGTTATCTTCTTTGATTCCTATGTGCCGCACGGCTCGCCGTCGAACGCCAGTTCAGAGGCTCGCCGCAACGTCTTCCTGACCTTCAATCGCGCCTCGGACGGCGACATGCGGATGCGCTACTACCACGATAAGTGGAAGAACTACGCTCCCAACAAGGTCGATGACGCGCGCGCCAACACCAGCTACAGGGTGTAGGACGGAGGACGGCTGCTGGATGCCGGCATCTGTCAGGAGACTGGCGGTAATGGCAGCGGCATCCAGTGAGTCGGTTCAATTTTCGCGAAGACGAAACCATCGTGTTTGGTGGCCGACCACCATTGATCGCCCATCAGAAAAGCCAGATCAGGCAGGGGCCAGCCGTCCCCCCACACAAGCACTGGCTTTCTCTCCTCATCTTGCGTTGGCACTGGAAATGAGCTGATTGGCATCCATTTCATCACGCACGCTCCCGCTGGCTGTTTGAGTTGGGCGGCCCGTCGATAGGGATCGTCAACCGCCATGGCCCTTTTCTCCCTCCGAATGCCGGGACAAGACCTGTCCTGCAACATTGGTGTCTATAAGCGCTTTTCAGTGTCAGGAGAAAATGTCTCGATGGCGACCCCAACGGGATGGAAGGAGAGTTCTTATATCTAATTGTTTTTATTGTTTTTCTATAGTCATTGTCCGCAGCCTGTCGTGACAATACCGGGACAATTTTTCGGGTCAGGGATCGGGACAAACAGGTCAGATGTGGGCGAATCCGTTTAAGCGAGCAGATCGGCAAGATTAAGGACCGCTGGGGCGTGCCCTATCGGCTTTGATGGCTGGGGGCTTATTCCGGGTCTTGAGTGCTGGGATATCACGATAATTTCCTGTTATCAGCTTATGCGCCATGAAATTTCTGACGAAAATGTCATTTCTCGAAAATGCGATCAGGAAATTTGCGGCATAAATTTCGAAAGGTTTGCCGCCTAGCGGGAACGCCTGGGGGGTGTTTCAATTTGGTGCCGCAGATTCTGCTCACTTCTCCGCTTTGCTGGAGCAACGAAATCTCCAGTCTTTGTCAAAAATCCGGACTCGTTGTTTCAGCAGGACGATGGTACCGCTGATTTGCGATTCAGACGGTTTTCTCTGGTACCAAGGAATGCCGATTGCCTGGAACCAATAATTGCCAGAGGCGCGGGGAAATGCTGGGATTGGATTTCTGCGGCATGTCGCTTGATTTTATGTGCCGCGACTTTTGCAAAATGCGTGGTACCACGAAAAGTGAAAAGAGAGACAAGGCGCACCAAAGGAACGAGGCGTTCACACGCCCCTTCCAGCCCCATTTTTTGGCCCGACGGCGTGCTCATGCAGGGGTGTTTTCACGGCTCAATGAAAAGCGACGTCAGCTTCGAATTGACGTGCCCGCCATTTTGGCGCGTCCGGTGGTGCCGCAAAATCAAACCAGATGAAAATTCGTGGTCCAGAAAAAGTCTTAAGAGAAAGCGGAAAGCGGAACATGAAAATGTACCTGCTTGGCGAGATTGCGGTGCCATGAAAATGGGGATGCGTGGCAATTTGCCCGGCACATCTTTTCCTCATTCGGATAGGCGCTCTGCTTGCGTGGCCAGCGATCCACGCAAATGTCTAAATGATCTGCGGAGCAGGAGATGAGGAGAGGTTGACCTGCCATTGATAGCGTCAAGGGAGTCGGCAACACCGTCACAGATAACCGTACCTTGCAGTTGCCTGAATGGCCCTCCGTTATTCCCCTCGGGTGAGGGCACAGCGCAAAATAACCGTTAGCCATCAAAGAGTCCTATTTCCGCCCTTACCTTTTTGCAACCATCTGAAAATCATAATTCTTGCGCTTCTACCGGGCCCACCATTTCCTCACAACGCATTGCTTTTACTTGATATTACCGCCCTCGCCTGTAGGGGGGGCATAAGCACCACGTCACCAATTTCACGAATGCCTTCAAGGCGCAGTTTGATAAATCGCCTAGCCAGTTCCGGAAGATGTGACTTGGCGGATTGCCGCAGATATTTCCTGAACATTGATGGGCTTGGTTAAAAACACGTTGACCCCGGCATCGGCGGCCAACTGCCTTCCCTCCGCTCCGGCATTTCCGGTCAGCATGATAATCGGAACGTCGGCATCCAACCCATTAACAGCCCCGGATCTGATGCGCCTAGCACAAGCCATGCCATCAAAATCCGGCATCAACCAATCCAGAAAGACGATGTCAGAGGTGTTCTGCGCAATCGCCCCGCTCTCCTGGCGCTCAAGATTTGTCCTACGAAAGAAGAGCGAGCCATTGTCAACTTCAACGACCTTCTTGATGCCGCACATCTCGACAGCGATGCGGATTAGCTTGCGCATGTATACGTCGTCTTCAACAATCAAAGCGCGGCTTACCTTGTGGTTCATTGTTCTTCCTCCGAATGCCTAGTGGCCTTAATTAGTTACCTATCAATCGCCAAGGGGCAAGCTAAAAGGAAGGGTATATACTCAAGTATTAACCTTAAAGAAAATAGCGAATTATAAGAAACAGGCTGAAAGACAACCTCATAATTATTGAGGCCTTTCTCAGGATTTAGGTTTAGCTGCCTTGCATCTTAGAGCCCGTCCGGGAAGTTCATGTGTAAGCCAAGCGTCTTAGCATAAGCTTGATTATGGCGAGGCGCACGAGAGCGGTTGCCGTCCTGGCCAAGTTCTCGAAGTCACGCGCCAGCCGTCTGTTGCGGCTGATCCATGCCAAGGTGCGCTCGACGATCCATCTTTTGGCGATGACCGCGAAGCCCTTTTGGGTCTCTGATCGTTTGACGATTTGCACCTGCCAGGTTCCGGCTTTCTTTGCGGCATCGCGGACGCGCGGGCCTTGATATCCGGCATCTGCGAAGATCACCTCGATAAACGGAAACCGCCGCCGTAGTCGCTGGGTCAGAACGTACTTCGCGCCGTCCAGGTCCTGAATATCGGCGGGATGCACGACGACGTTGGCCGGTCAGTTGGTCATGAACATCTTCGGGGACGCTGAAAACTTGTAGCCCAAGTTCCAAAGCTAATTTGCGGTCTGACTGACCTTGCGCCCTCCCGAGCAGATCCCGGCACAGTTTGTTCGCCCCCCTCTCACTTATTTCCGGTACGTGCGGGCAGGCAGGTTCGTGGCACAAAAATTCGTCAATCCAGCTACAAAATCATGGCACCACGATTTTTCAAATCCGTGGTCCCGCGCTAACGCTGTCCTTTGTCATTTTTTG